>JAICMB010000226.1 GCA_025929455.1 Bryobacteraceae bacterium
CTTCGATGCGCGAAACCTGTGACCCAAGCCCGGCGTACCCTACACCGAGTATGGCCTGCGCGCGGACATCCTTCGCTTCCGAGTCCAGATCTTTAACGAAAAAATCGCCGAAAGAACGATCCAGCGTGTGCCACATGGCGCGCAGTACGACGGCGCGCACGGACGGCTCATCATGTAATTCGCGAAGGATCGCGTGCACCGCCGAGGAATCGCGGAGGGACGCCGCATAGGCGAACGCGGCGCCGGCGCGTTCCTGCGGATCGCGGCCGGCATCGCGGGCTATGGCAAGCATCTCGTGCTGCAGCGCCTCATCCTCGATGGCGTCCTCCGCGATGGCCTCCCATGCGGCGCCGCGCACGCCCGGCGAGGCATCCTCGCGGGCCATGCGAAGCAGCCGTTCGCGAATCGCGGGCTCGTGTTGTTGATTCGCGAACCCGCGTGCAGCTTCTTCGCGCACCTCCGGCTCCGGCGCGTCTAACATGGCCAGAGAATCGGCCTCGGAGAGCACTTCCCACTCCGGGCCGGCGGTGTCGGTGTAGTCGAGGAGTATGGCGTGTTTCAGCTTTTCGCGATCGTGCGCGTCAGCAGGTGCTTCTGGCTCCTCCTCGTCCGGTTGCCGGAGAGAGGCGACAGCCGATTCGAGAATGCGAGTAAGGTCCTGGTCTTGACCGTCGTTTTGCGCAAGCATGCGCTCTAGCGACGGAATAGAGGCAGCGTCGCCATACGCCTCGAGCGCGATAGTGCTGTCCCAAGGATCGTACTCCAGCCGGTCCGTCAAGATTCGCAGGATGCGCGGATCTTTGACGCCAAGAGTGGCCAGCAGGAATGCGACTTCACCGCCCTCGTCTTCGCCCAATTCGCCGTACAGCTTTAACAGTGGCTCCAGCGCGACCGCGCCAAGATCGACGACTGCGACCGTCATTTCGTCCGGTATGCCGTCGGTGTTCTTTCGCAGGACATCGAGATAGAACGGCAGCGCGTCCGGCGTGCGGAAATAGCGCAGTAAATCGACCAGAGTAAAGTCGAGATCGACGGGATACCGTTCGCGATCTTCTGACGCAAACCGCACGATATCGGCAACGGCCTCATCGCCACGGTCCAAAATCGCACGGACCAGCCGCTGGTCGATGCCGGCATAGCCGCGCGCGGCGGCGGTGAGCAAGTCGTAAACAGGAGTAGAAACGTAGTTTTTCGGAGCTATAAACATGTAAACAGCGGCAGGCGATCGCGCGGATTTCCGCTCGCATCGTAGCATGCGAGGACACACGCGGAGCGATTACGGTACCGTCAAATCGACGTACGCGCGGCCGCCGTCCGTAGCATCAACCTCTCTGCCGGCGGCTCGGCAGCGCGGGACGTCAACGGGATCGTAAATGTCGCAAGGCGCCTCGTCATACCAGGCGAGCGCTATATAGTGTCCGGGCGCGACGCCCTCAATCGTGTACCGGCCCCAACGATCGGTGCTTGCAGTGACATATCGTTGCACGCGGCCAACCGGGGGATCGGGAACTAGTGCGACATTGGCGCCGGAGGCCGCGGTGCGCCCGGAAGTGGAAACCGTGCCGGCTACCGACGGACCATTGCCTCGTATCTTGATGGTCAAGCTGGGGGGATTCGCGCCGGCCTCCAGCCGAACGCCGGAGCGCAAGAAATCGACGCTGGACGCGGTCGCGGATTCGATATAAGCCCCGTTGGGGAGATTGAGAACAAACAGATCGTACATCTCCTCCGGCACGACCGACAGGCTAAAGCTGCCGTCGCGCGCAACCGTTGCGCGGCGTGGCGCGGCGCCGTCGCGGCGAGGTTCGAACGAGACCTGCAAGCCGGCGAGGCTGGACGCCTGAGGCGGATCGACGTCGATATGCCCGGTCCAGCGGATATCCGGCGCCGCCGTAATATGCAGATCGTTAACGCCGTTTTCAGAAACATTGAGAAACGTGCGCGCGGCGAGCAGGCTATCGTTATCCGCGGCGTTTACGACCAAAACGTAGGGCCCCGGCGGCACGTCCGCGATGTCGAAGTTGCCGTCTCGATCGAAACGCACCTGGGCGGCAAGCGCAAGCGAAGGGAGATCGTCGGCATCCGCGCGGCGCAAATCGAGCGAGGCATTGAGGATGGTCTGGCCGGTGTGGCCGTTCGTAACTACACCGCGAATATGGACCACGGGAACGGGGGCGAGCAAGACGTCGATATCGTCCAATTCCTGTGCGGGCTGCACGTCGACTGGCAACGCCTCGACAAGCTTCTGCGTTTGGGAGTGAAACGTCATCGTATAGCGCAGTTCGCGCCGCGTGCCGTCGTTAGCAAGGTAATGATGTTGCTCGGCTACGTCCTTTCCTGGCGCGGCGCGCTCGTACACCGCGGCCACGTAGTAGCGGCCGGGCGCGAGACCGGGAACGCGGTACGCGCCGCGATCGTCGGTGAGCGCGCTGCCCGCAACAGTATAGCCGTGGCGGTTGCGATACCAGTATTCGTGATAAACACGTGCGTTCACGAAAATGGCCGGCTCGCCGTCCTCAAATTGCACATGGCCCGCGATCACGCTCCAGGGCTGCATCTCGAAGGTGAAATCCGAGTGCGGCTGGCTGCTACCGAGCGTGAACACGGCCGGCATACGATAGCCGCCCCAGCGCGCGGAGGATTGCGGTAGATAACCATCGCGTTGCACCAGCACCGTGTATTTGCCCGGAGCGGCGTTACTAATTGAAAACCGCCCGTGCTCGTCGGTGGTGTCGAAATAGCCCGATCCGGAATTGCCGGCGTGCTGCAGGAACACCCGCGCGCGCCGCAGCGGCTGACGCGTGGTGGCGCTGACGACATTGCCCGAAAACGTTACCGGCGCCTCGACGGTGTGAGCCGTGTGCGCGGGGACGGCGAACGCGGCAGTTGCGGCCGCGGCGAGCGCCCATGCACGCTTCATTCATCGATCATGACGTAAGAAACAGGCCGGGCGTGGAGAACACGCGGTACGCTCTGTGTATGCTGGCTACAATCGCCGATTCCGATATTCCGCGTGCGGCCGTGCCGCTGCTGCAGCACGCGCTCGATACCTACGCGAGCGAGACGAACAAGACGGCGTCGGCGTGGTCGCAGTTTGAAGATAGCGACCTCGGGTACCGGCCGCATGCGCGTTCAGCCACGGTAGCCGAAATTTTGAAGCACCAGCTTTTGTCGGAGCGGCGGTTTTTCGGCGAGTTTCTGGAGACGCCTGAGCCGGACGCCGCGCAGATTGTGCCGGCGGACGCGGGCAGCGTGGACGCGTTTACAGCGCGGCTGTTGGAGCTGGCGCGCCCGCGGCTAGCATATCTCGCGGAGCGTACGGAACCGTGGTGGATCGAGAGCGTGCCATTCTTCGATGTGCGCCGGCAGCGCATCTGGATTCTGTGGCGCCGTATCCTGCACAGCGCGCATCATCGCACGCAACTGACGGTGTATTTACGGCTGATGAATAGGACCGTTCCGGCGGTCTACGGGCCTACAGCCGACGTGACCTGGTCGGCGGCTGACCCGACAAATAGCGTGGACGCGGCTCGGCGGAAGTGACGGGCTCGCCGGGGCTAGCCCTGCAGAATCGTCCGGAGCTTCGTGCCGCAATCGCGCGGACGCTCGGATTCGTCAGGAAGCGTAAGACGAATGCTTATGGTCGGCGACCAACAGCGCGAGCCGCACGTTCACATCAGGGAAAATCGATAAGCTCACAAATTTGAGCATTGCTGAGATCGATGGGGCGGCCCACACACGAGATAAGCGGGAAGCGCACTTTTCTGGCCTGCGGCGAGGAGCGAGGTCCCGCTCCAGGCTCTCGACGATCAAGGCACGATCGATGTGTGCCGGCGTCGCGCCTCAGTTCGAAGCCGGTCGTATACGGCCTCAGGGATATCGACTGTCGTTCTGATTGAGGCGCTCGTGCCATAAATATCTCAAAGTCATGGCACGCCGGCAACAGCGCGCAATCTATTGCAGCGACATATCTACCACGTCGAACGTGAAGCGCTCCGGCGGCAGATTCGCGGCCGGCGCTGCGGTCATGTGCGCCCAAGTGTCGAACGCCGTCGCCGCAACGCTGCCGTTCAGATAGAAGAGGAACTGATTTGAGAAGCACGAAATCGGCGGCGGCTGCCGGAATGTGAGGCGCAGCCCGACCGCCTGCTCCAGCGGCACGCCCTCGGCATGCACGTCCTTGTCTTCGAGCAGGCGCACAAAGCTGACGCGGCCCGCATGGGGCCAGATGTCGGTCCGCAGCAGGTTGCGCAATTCCTGGCGCGTCTCAAACGTCATCTCACACTGGCGAATCCATTCGAGAATCGAATCGCCCCAGTTCCAGTGCGACACGAATCCCAGATACTGATCCACCAGGTTCAACGCCAGGTCCATCTTGCGGCGGTCGAAGTCCAATTGCAGCGCGGGGTCCGCGGCATCGATCACGGGCAGCAGGTCCTCGGATTCGAGGATGTTGCTTGCCATGTTCACGACCTTGTCGAGACGCTTGACCGCGGGTGCGGTGTGAACCAGCAGCGGCGGGAGTTCGTGTGTTCTTCCGCCCGGCACTTCAACGAATTTCCGATCACCCAGGATATCCATCGCAGCAATCTCCAGTGACTGCCTACAGCGCTTATCGACGCGGTGAGGCATTTATCTTACTTCAAAAACACCTCACCCGTTAGGATGCCTTCCGTTGTACCTAAGTTTCGTAAGCGCAGATAGTTACGATTCTTTAACCAATATATTGCCGTCGCTATTCGTCGCGCAGCGCGGCAGCAGGGTCGATGCGCGTCGCACGCAGCGCGGGCGCAAGAACCGCAGCAGCCATCGCCATTGCGAGAGCAAACGCGGCCGCCAGCATAGATGCAACATCGAACGTTCCGACTCCGTAAAGCTGTGCGCGGATCAGGCGCGACACAATGAGGATCAGCGGTGCGGCCGCGAGTACCCCGCCGGCAAGCAGCATGCCGACCTCGGACAACACCAGCCGCAACACACCCGCGCGCGAGGCGCCCAGCGCCATGCGCACGCCGATCTCGCGCGTGCGCCGCGACACCGCATAAGAGATGACGCCATACAGACCGACCGCAGCCAGCGCCGCAGCCAGCGGTGCAAACGTACCCGCCAGCATCGTGATGATGCGTTCGGCGAAAAGGTTATCGTTGACGGCGTCTTCCATCGTCGCCAGATTATCGACCGGAACGTTGGGATCGAGTTGCCGCGCGAGCCCGCGAATCGCGCTAAATGCACTGCGCGCATCGGTGTCCGTGCGCACGTAAAATGTCATCGCCGGCGGTCCCGTTCGCTGCAAGTACGGTAGATATAGCATGGGCGGCGAATTCTCGCGCACGCTCGCGTACTTGGCATCGCGTGCCACGCCGATAATGCGCACGTCCGGCTTCTCGCTGCCCCAATACATCCAGTGCCCCAGCGCGGCCGCCGGGGTACCGAAGAACCGGCGCGAAAAGCGCTCGCTTACAATGGTCACTTTCGGCACGCCCGCACTATCCTGCTCCGTGAAATCGCGGCCCGCGATGAGCGGCACATCCATTACGCCGAGAAAATGCGGGCAGACCGCGTCTACATCCGATTGCATGTCTTCGCCCTCTTTCGGCTGGTAGCCCGCGATCCGCATCTGGTCCTGCATGTGGTCGAACTGCAGCAGGCCCAGCGCGGAGCACGTAATGCCCCGCGTACCGGGAATCGCCGACAGTCCTGCCCCTAAGCGATCGTAGAACGCGAAGATGCGCGGTCCGGAATAGCCGGCCTTGCGCGGATTGATATGGAACGTCACCATGTCAGCGGTGCGGTAGCCAAGCGCGGTGCTCTTAAGATTGATCAGACTGTGCGCAGCCAGGCTCGCTGCAACCAGCAGCGTCAGCCCGAGCGCGAGTTGCGCGACGACGAGCACGCGTCGCATGCGCGCGTGTCCACCAGCGACCACGCCCGTGCCCTGCGACCGCAGCGCCATGCCCAGTTCCGCGCGTCCGGCGCGCAATGCCGGCGCC
>JAICMB010000853.1 GCA_025929455.1 Bryobacteraceae bacterium
AGGGGAACGGTCGAAGGCCCGAGGGGCTGTAAGTGGCTGTGGGGGCGGAGAAGTCGGGTGGGCGGCGATTGTGATGGCTCATGCCGGCGCTTCGCTTTCGGCATGGGAGGGGATGAAACGGGGGTGCGGCAGTTCGAAATATCCAGCATCGCGGCGCGAGCCGCAACCGGCAAAAAGCGACCGGTCGCGCCACCCTGGGTGAATCGGCAAGTGGTGCAATTGCTCAGCATAGCGGCAGAAGTTTTCTAGGGACCGCGCGAGGAGGCGGAAGGACAGGCAGCAGAGACTGCCTGTCCCACTTCGTACAATCGAATTAAAGAGCGATGAAGCTGTTTCCATTTCTCGCCGCCGCGGCTATCGTGATGTACGCCGCGGACACGCCGGCCGTTTTCGAACTGCACAACGTCACCGTACGCCAGAGCGAGGATGGGGCGGTGGCCGGCACGGGCTGGCACTTTCAGCCGGGAGATAAGGTGTGGTTCAGCGCGCAAGTGGCGGGGTATGAAAAGTCGGACGAGGGCGCGATCAAGCTGAGCTACAACATCGAAGCGCGGGACCCGGCGGATCTGCTGATCGCGCCGCCGGCGACTGGGACGATATCGACGACTCTTTCTTCGGAAGACAAGAAGTGGATGCCGAAGATCCGCGCCAATTTCGAAGTGCCGCAGTACGCCTTGGCGGGGACATATCACGTTATCATTCATGTCCACGACGATCTGGGCAAACGCGATACGCAGAGCGGCGCTTCGTTTACCGTGGATGCGCCCGCGATACCGCCGGCGGGCTCCATCATGATTCGCAACGTTCGGTTTTCGCGCTCCGAATCCGGCACTCCGCTGCAGATCGCCGCGTACAGCCCGGGCGATACCATCTGGGTCAAGTTCGACATCGCGGGCTACAAGCTCGCGCCGGGATACTCGTTCGACGTGTCGTACGGGTTTAAGATTTTGCGCGCGGATGGGCAGATGGCGTTTGAGCAACCACAGGCCGCGCGGCAACAGAAGTCGTCGTTGTACCCGCAGCGCTACACGCCCGCAGTATTCAGCATCACGACGCCGCCCAACATGCAGCGGGGGTCCTACACGCTGCTGGTCGAGGCCCGCGACAACATCGGCGAGCAGTCGACGGAAGCGCAGAGCAAGTTCGACATCGAGTAGCCGCGGCTCCCAAAGCTACAATGGGCGCGATGCCGCACCGCCTTACGCTGCTCGAAATGGCGGCACAGATCCGCGCTCGCAAGCTCTCGCCGGTCGAATTGGTGGACGCGCACCTGCGGCACATCGAGCGTCACAACCCGCAACTGAACGCGTTCGTGCGAGTGCTGGCAGACAGCGCGCGCGAGGAAGCACGTAGTGCGGAAGCGGTCATGACAAACGGCGGCGCGCTGCCGCCGCTGCACGGAATTCCGATCACGATCAAAGACAGCTTTGACATGGCGGGACTGCCGACCACATGCGGCAGCCGCTTTTTCGAGAACCTGCGCGCGGCTTCCGATGCGACGGCG
>JAICMB010000338.1 GCA_025929455.1 Bryobacteraceae bacterium
ACACCGAGGCCTGGTTCAACCGCCGCACGGCCTCCGGCCATCCGGCGCCGAGCAGCACCGCGCAGCGCGCGCTGGCGGTCCACGAGGAAATCACCGATCACATCGAGGCGGGTGACGCACGGAAAGCCGCTGCCCTCATGCGACGGCACTTCGATCCGAAGCAGTTCCACGACGACCCGAACGCGCTCGAGGCACCCATCGACGCGGACTTGATCTGCTCGAGCGTTTTGATCTCAGTAACCGCTTGATTTTTGTTGAGCGCCCAGATGGCCCGCTCGACCGACTTGGTCAGTTGAGAGGGATCGAGCGCTCCGCGCACCAGCAGGTTCGCGCCCGGATACGGACTCTGCGCGTAAGACACGTACACGCCCGGGCTGGAGTCTTCGAGGCTGTTCACTTTTTCGTCCGCGACTATCCCGACGACCTGCCACGGGATCTCCGGCCCCAGCTCATGCTTCCCATTGATGATCTGCTGGATCAGAATGCGCCGGCCGATCGGATCGCGCCGTTTGAAATACTTCTTGCGCATCGATTCATTGATCACCGTCACGGGAACCGAACCCTGCCGGTCGGTTTCCGCGAGACCGCGGCCCTTCAGAAGGTGCATTCCCAGCGTTCGGAAGTACGACGGGCTCACCATCTTCCAAAAACACCCGGGCCGCCGCGCCACATCGACGGTGGGATCGCCCTGAATCTGGAACGGCATGCCCCAACCCCAACCTTGTAATGGAAGCGCCGAGGTCGTCGCCGCATCGCGGACGCCGGGAACGGCGTCCGCGCTCGCGATCAACTGCTGAAAATAGCTGGTCACCTGCGCGTCCGTCGTGTATTGCTCGACGGGCATCGGCAGGTACATCGTCAGCACGTTGGTGGAATCGAAGCCCGGATCGACCTGCTGCAGTTGATAAAAGCTGCGGATCATCAGGCCCGCGCCTGCCAGCAGCACAAACGCCAGCGCCACTTCCGCAACCACCAGCGCATTGCGCAGACGGCCGCGCCCGATACCCGCGGTGGCGCTACGTCCGCCCTCGCGCATCGCACCCGCGATGCCGGTGCGCGAAGCGTGGATCGCGGGGGCCATGCCGAAGAGAATCCCGGCGAACAGCACGACGCCGGCGGTGAAAAACAACACCCGCCAGTCGATCGTCACGGTGGCTTCCGGCGGCAGATAATACGGCGGGAGCGCATCCTTCAGGGCGTACATCGCGGCATACCCGACCGCAAGCCCGGCGATGCCGCCGAGTGCGGCCAGCATCACGCTTTCGGTTAGGAATTGGCGGATCACGCGCCAGCGCCCGGCGCCCAAGGCCGATCGAATGGCCACCTCGCGTTCGCGGCTCGCCCCACGCGCAAGCAGCAGGTTCGCCAGATTTGCGCAACCGATCAACAGAATCGCGCCGACCGCCGCGATCAGAACGTACAGCGATTGCCGGAGCTTGTCGCCGACCAGTTTGTCCTCGTAGCGGTCGACCGCAACGCCCCAGCCCTTGTTGGAATCCGGGTGCTCCTTTTCGATGCGCTTTCCGATCACGTTCATCTGCGCGCGCGCCTGTTGGAGTGTGACGCCGGGCTTCAGGCGCGCGTAGCTTCCCATCCAATGGAAGTCGCGCGTCATGTCCTTGGCCTCGAACGCGAGCGGCGTCCAGAGATCCTCCCAGCGCTGGTCCACCGCGCTCGCGGCCGGCAGCACACCGATCACGATGTACGGCTTGCCATCGAGATGGATCGTCCTGCCCACGATGCCGCGATCCGCGCCAAACTGTTTTTCCCAAAAATGGTGGCTGAGTACGACGACCTGCTGCTTGCCAAGCTGGTCCTCGTCAGGCGCGAACGTCCGCCCCAGCACCGGCCTGATGCCGAAAATATCGAAGTACGGCGCCGATACGCGCTGACCATGAACCTGCACCGGCTCGCCTGCCGTCTGCAACGTTGACGGGCCGCCGGTCTGCGCCGCCATCGCCGTGAACACGGAGTTCTGATTCTTCCAGTCGAGAAAGTTCAGCGTGGAGATGCCGTTGTAATCGCCGCCCGGCGGCTTCTCCAGCACGCGCACGATCTGCTCCGCGTGCGGGTACGGCAGCGGTTTAAGCAGGACACCATTGACGAAGCTGAAGATCGCGGTGTTGGCGCCGATGCTCAGCGCCAGTGTCAGGATAGCGACGGCAAAAACGCCGGGACTCGCGCGAAACACGCGCAGGGCGAAGGTGATGTCAGAAAAGAAATCGCGCATGGGCCCTGCTGGGTCAGACTACGCTCGGCCGGTTCGGTTAGTTCCAGGCGCACATATAATAGGACTGGCCGATGCGACTGCTCCTGGCGATCCTGCCGCTTGTAACGGCGGGGTGCGTCGCTCAGACCACTCCGCTGCTGCTGCAAGCCGGACGGCGTGACGTCCATCCCCGGCCTTTCGACGCGCGCATTTCTTCTTCCCACCAAGTGCGATGACCGCGGTTTTATATATTTTCGGGGCTTGTTCAACGGAAGCGCCGATGCCGCGCCGGTCGTACGTGTCGCTCCGGACGGCAGCCGCTATACGCTATTCCAATTCGACAACCTCGATGGCGAAGCGCTGAAGGGCGTCCAGGTGATCGACTATACTCCCTCGGGTTCCAACCTGTTCCTGCTCGGACGAAGTTCGAAAGATCGACCGCTTGTACTCGAGTACAACAGCGATGGCGAGTTTCAGAAGGCGGTCTGGCTGGACACGCAGATTCGGCCCGCACGGTTCGGGGTATTCCAGGACGGCTCGCTTCTCGTCTTCGGCGCCGAGTGGCGGCGCGCCACCGGGGCGAAAGTTCCCCAGTCACGTTCGGTGTTGGCACTTTTCGACCGGACCGGAAAGTTGTTGAAAGACCTCTCGTCCGGCACGTGGCAGGGTTCAACGGCAAGCCCGGCATCCATCGATCTGGCACTGACCGCCTCCGCGGCTGCGGGCGTTTATGTTATGGCGTATGCCGCCGAACCGTTACTGCGCGCGATTTCGGCCGCGGGACAGATCGAGCGCGAACTGAAGCTGCCGCCGCCCGGCGAAGGCTTCAAACCGACGGCGTTGCGGATCGACGGCACGCAAGCGGTTGTGGAGTTCTCGCGCCAGCCGCAAGGAAACCAAAACGTCGAAGAGCGTTATGTCGTATACGACCTCTACTCCGGCGAGCGGCTGCGCGAATACCAACCCGCCGCTCATGTGACCGGCTCGTTCGCCTGCTACGATCCGCGGGGAGAGTTCACGTTTATCACCGTGCGCTCCGGCCGCGACGCGATCCTGAAAGCGTCCGTGCAGTGACTCCGTTGCTCAGTCGCCAGCAGGCAGTGCGGGCTTCGCCGCAGTTTTCGCCGGGGCCGTCACGGGCACTTTGAGATTCTCCGGCTCGATGCGCACGCGGCTGTTGGCGTCGACCAGCGTGAAGCCGAGAAACAATCCCAGGAACACGAACGCAGCAACGAGGATCACCCCGTTCACCGGCTTATCGTGCGCCAGGTGCATGAAGAATAGCGCGACGAGCGACGCTTTGATCGTCGCGATCGTTAGCGCAATCACCGTATTGATGCTGCTCGAGCCGAAGTTGATCCCTGCCGCCGTGACTGTCAGAACCGTCAGAAGCAGAAGCGCCGCGAGTATCCCGGCGTAGACTTTCGTTTCTTTGGCGGCGGAAGCCGCGGTGTGCGCGTGCGTGCTCATGAGATGAGATAGAGAAGCGGAAACAGATAAATCCAGATCATGTCGACCAGATGCCAGTACAGCCCGGCAAGATCGACGGGGGTGTAATAGCGGCTGTCGAAGTCGCCGCGTCGCGGCCTGCGCGGTCTCGTCGGGATGCGTGCCTACATAAAAGGATGTCGCGATCCTGTTGAGATTAGCCGCGAATTGCACGTCCGCCGGCGCTGTGTACACCGGGTTTACGCCGAGCATGAGCAGCGTGTCCACTTTGCCCGCCGCCATCTCACCCGCGAGTTCGCGTAATGCACCGAGACCCGGCCGGGCTGCCGTTTTGTAATACGAAACGGTCCCGCCGGTATTGCAAAGCGCTTCGTTTATGAGCGCCGCGATCACATGCGTCGCAACATCCTGCCGCGGGCCCGCGATCACAACCGACCGCCCGCAGATCCTTCGCGGCCGTATCGATGAACTTGTCACCCGCCGCCGCACCATTCACCGCATCGAGCAGCCGCGCCGCAAACGCCGGCACGTCCGCCGTCCGCATGCGCCGCCGGTGATCCGCCATCGCGCCCGTGATCGAAAGCTGGCTCTCCACCACGTACAGCCGGTTCATGGTGTCGTGCTCTTCGGCTACACGGCGCCGTTTTGAAAACTCTTTTACCGGAAGCACCGTCGGCGAGTCGAGCCCCAAAAAATCGCTATCGAGCGCGAACACCACGTCGGCTTTATCGAACCGGTAGCGTGGCTCGAGCGCCTCGCCGAACGCCGCCTGCGTTGCTCCAACACGCGGTCGTAATTGACCGGCTCCCATTCGACCCACTTCGATTTCGGATATTTCGCAAGGACCGCGGCCTTCATCCGCTCCAGCGAGGGCGAGTTCACGCGTTCGGACAGGATGCGGAATCCCTCACCCTGCCCGAGCGCGGCGGTCTTCGCGTTTATCGCCTTGTGAACTTCGTCCCAGCTTGTGGCCGAGCCTTTATGCAGCGG
>JAICMB010000164.1 GCA_025929455.1 Bryobacteraceae bacterium
CTCGGACCGCTGTAGCTGCTCCCGGCTTTCGCGCAGCTCCATTTCGGTTTCTTTGCGCGCCGTGATGTCGGCATGCCCGCCGACTACGCGCGTCAGCGTGCCGTCGGGCGACCACACCGCGCCCGCGCGGGACGATAACCAGCGCCAGCCGCCGCCGCTATGCCTGACGCGGAACTCGCATTTATATGATGGCGATCGGCGGTCGAGGTAGTCCCGCATGGAGCGGCCGGCGCGCTCGCGATCGTCCGGATGAACGATGTCCATCCATGCGTCCCAGGTGCGTGGCACTTCCGCCGGCGCAAGGCCGAGAATCTCGCTGTAACGTGGCGAATAGAAGGGTTCGCCGACGCTCGGCTGCCAATCGAAAACGCCCTGCTCCTGTGCTTCGATGGCAAGGCGCCAGCGTTCCTGTTCATCGCCGAGGCGGGCCGTCAAATCGGCTTGCGCCTTCCGCGCACGCTCGGAAATCAGTCGCGCGCGCCGCGCGCGGTAGGCCAGCCAGCCCATAAGCGCGAGCGCGAGCGCCAGACCCGCCGCGCCGTACAGAGTTAGCCGGTACGCGCGCTCCGTCTGCCTCATCGCCACCACCGACTCCGCTTCCGCTGCCGATAACGGCGACCAGCGCTGGAGGCTCCGAGACATGGTTCCATCGAGAGCCAAATTGGAGAATTCAGCGCGCAGCAGATCCGCGGCCCACGCGGTTTGCTTGGTCGAAACGATCGCCAGGTCATGTGATGCCGCGGGAACAGCCCGCATCCGCAGCGGCAGGCCGGCACACGCGCCCGGGCGGTCCAGCAGCATCAGGTCGAGGTAACGGGCCTCCAGGAGCGTCGCTTCCGCCTGTCCACGGCACACCGCCTCGACAGCTTCCGCCCGCGTCAAGTACTCAAGCGACGTGGCATGCGGAAACAAATCTCGAACGAAGCTGACACTCCTGCTGCGCAGACACGCGATGCGGCCGAATTCCGGTGTTTTGGTTGATCGGAGAAATAGCAGGGTATAGCTATTTCTGATCCAAGGCTTGGTAACGTGTAGGTCCCGCACCCGATACCGTGTCACCGAAGCCGCGGGCCACAAATCAACCAGCCCGAGCCGGAACGCATCGTCTGGCCGGATATGCGGCAGCGTCACCCACGTCACGTGGACGCCGGTCCGCGCGGCAGCCATGTTGATCATGTCAACGGATATGCCGCCAATGCTGCCATCCGGCTGAATCGTTTGATACGGCGGCGCGTCATCGATGCCGACGCGGATCACCGGACGGTCCTGCGCGCCCACACAGAAGATGCAAATCCAGCACCAGCACAACCATCGCAGGAACAACTTACAGCAGAGGATTTCTTTCGACGCACTCATGCTATTTCACGCGGCACGACTGATGTATCCGGCGGATCTGAACGCGACTATTCGCACTCCGGGCGCGCCGCTCCGACTGCGCTTCAGCATATCAGACTGGTACACTGAAACTTAGCCCCCTTCCGTAGCCGTTCCATGTCCATCGAAACAACCGAATCTGCCACTACGGGTGCGCTTGCGAATGCCGCAGAGCATCGCAACGCCACCATCCGGAATATCGCCATCATCGCGCACGTCGACCACGGCAAAACCACGCTGGTCGACGCCATGCTCAAGCAGAGCGGGATATTCCGCGAGAACGAGCAGGTTGCCGAGCGCGTGATGGATTCGAACGAACTCGAGCGCGAGCGCGGCATCACCATTCTCGCCAAGACCACCGGCGTGCGCTACGGCGGCGTAAAGATCAATATCGTCGATACGCCCGGTCACAGCGATTTCGGCGGCGAGGTGGAGCGCGCGCTGAAGATCGTCGACGGTGTCATGCTGCTGGTGGACGCGAGTGAAGGCCCGCTGCCGCAGACACGCTACGTACTCATGAAAGCGCTGGAGGCGAAGCTTCCGCCTATTGTGGTCATCAACAAAATCGACCGGCCGGACGCGCGCATTCAGGAAGTACTGAACGAGATTTACGATCTGTTTATCGATCTCGATGCGCACGAGGACCAGCTCGATTTTCCGATCATCTACACCAATGCGAAGGCCGGTATCGCGAAGCTTTCTCCGGAGGACGACTCCGGCGACCTGCGGCCGCTGTTTGACGCCATCCTGAAGCACATCCCCGAGCCGGTTGGAAACGCGGACGCGGACCTCCAACTGTTAGTCGCGAATCTCGACTACAGCGATTACCTCGGCCGTCTCGCCATCGGACGCGTCTTCAACGGGACCCTGCGGCACGGCGACGAGGTCGCGATCTCGAAGCTTGACGGCGATTTTCACAACACGCGGATAACGAAGCTGTACTCGTTTGAAGGGCTGAAGCGAGTGGACGAGACGATCGGGCGGCCAGGCGACATCCTCGCCATCGCCGGCGTGGAGGGCATCACCATCGGCGACACCGTGACCAGCGCCGAAACACCGGCGCCGTTGCCGCGCGTGGCCATCGACGAACCGACCATCGCGATGACCTTCACCGTAAACACGTCGCCATTTTCGGGGCGCGAGGGCCAGTTCGTTACGTCGCGCAACCTTCGCGACCGCCTGGACAAGGAACTGCTCACCAACGTTTCCATCCGAGTGGAGGAGACCGCGCCCGATACGTTTAAAGTGATGGGCCGCGGCGAACTCCAGCTTGCGATTTTGATCGAGATGATGCGGCGCGAAGGCTACGAGTTGGCGGTGGGCAAGCCGGAGATTCTGACCCGGACGATCGACGGCAAGGTGCATGAGCCAGTGGAACTGCTGGTGATCGATTGTCCGGAGAGCTTCACGGGTGTGGTGATCGAAAAACTCGGCTCGCGCAAAGGCAAGATGTCGAAGATGGTCAACCACGGCTCTGGCCGTGTGCGTATCGAATTTGAGGTGCCGTCGCGCGGGCTGATCGGGCTGCGCAGCGAGATGCTGACCGACACGCGGGGAACGGCCATCATGAACTCGCTGTTTCACGGGTACATCGAGTGGCAGGGCGAGATTCCGACGCGCCCGACGGGGTCGCTGGTCGCGGACCGCTCCGGCAAGGCGACCGGCCATGCCATATTTAACCTGCAGGAGCGCGGCGAAATCTTTATCACGCCTGCAACGGAAGTGTATGAGGGCATGATCATCGGTGAGAACTCGCGCGACGCGGATCTGAACGTCAATATCGTCAAAGAGAAAAAGCTGACGAACATGCGTGCGTCAACGGCGGACGAAGCCATTCGGCTGGTGCCGCCGCGCATTCTGAACCTGGAACAGGCCATCGAGTTTGTCCGCGAGGACGAGTACGTCGAGGTGACGCCGCGGTCGATCCGGTTGCGGAAGAAAGTGCTGAAGGCGAATCAGCGGTGAGCGCACCCGCGTATTCCTTCCAATACCCTGGATAACTCCGCGCGTCGCGCCCGCGACAGCGCCTGACTTGCCGTTCCGAATACTAAAATGGCAACCATGATCGTGAGCCTGTCGCACAAGCTCTCGGAATCCACGCCGTTCTTCGAGGGGCTGGAGAAGCCCGCGCTCGATCGGCTGTACGATCTGGGGCGCGGCGACGACTGCAACTCTTTCTATCTCCGCACGAGCAATCACTGCGGTACGCACGTGGACGGGCCGTGGCATTTCAATCCGTCGGGGCGCAAGATCTGCGACTACGATATTGCGGAGTTGATTTTCACGCGGCCGGCGATTCTCGATCTGCCTGTTGAACCCGCGCATCTCATCCGCGCGAACGATCTTGACGGACTGTCGCGCGTGCCGAAGGACACCAACATTGTTCTCCTAAGAACGGGATTCGGGCGGCGTCGGGCGGAAGAGCGCACCTATGTCGACGACGGGCCAGGCTTCTCGCGCGATGCGGCCGAGCGCATGTTGGACGAGCTTCCGCAGCTTCGCGCGCTCGCCGTGGACTTCATTTCGCTCGCGGCTTTCCGGCATCAAACCGAAGGCGCGGACGCGCATCGCGTTTTTCTCGGCTGCGCCGGATATAGCGACCGCACTGTACTCCTCATCGAAGACGCGAAACTCGCGCCCGATCTAACCACACCCGCGCGTGTGATCGTCGTGCCCTGGTACTTCGAGGGCCTGGACAGCGCGCCGTGTACGCTGCTCGCCGAGTTCGCCGAGGAGCGCGCGTAGGTGGCGACACCCGAACTCGTCATTCATCCGGAGCGCATCGACTTTTCGCGCCCCGGAAAAACGCACTACCAACTCGCGTTTCATCTCGATTCGGCCTGGGGCTATTCGCTAGTTCCCATGACCGTAATCAACGGCCTCGCCCCGGCGAACGGACCAGCGCCCGGCGTCGCTGCATTCGGCGGCACCCACGGCAACGAGTACGAAGGCCCGGTCGCAATCAAGCGGCTGTGCGCCGATCTGGATCCCGCGGAGATGTCCGGGACCACGGTCCTGATTCCGCAGTTGAGCGAGACCGCCTGCCGGGCGCACCGGCGCACCTCGCCCGAAGACGGCGTCAACATGAACCGCGCCTTTCCCGGCAACGCGCGCGGAACGCTGTCGTATCGAATCGCCCATTTCGTTACAACGCAGGTGTTCCCGCGCGTGCGCATCATCATCGATATACACGCCGGCGGCAATGAAGCGGTGTTCCCGCTGTGCGCGTCCTTTCATCCCCTGCCCGACCCTGAGCAGCAAGCCGAAACCGAGGACGTTGCGAAGCTGTTCGACACACCGTTCATCTTCGTGTACTCGCGACAGATGGCGTCGGGGCTGCTGAGCGATGAGGCGGAAGACGAGGGCAAGATTGCGCTCGGCGGCGAGTTCGGCAACGCCGAGGCGTGCAGCCCGCGCGGAGTGCGGCACGCCTACGAAGGCATTCGCAATGTCCTGCGCCGTTATGGCATGCTGCGCGGCGACATCGTCCGCATCGCGCCCGAGCGGGCCACCCCGCCACGTATCGTGCGCGCGCCCGATCTGTCTGACTACATTCCCGCGCCGCGCAACGGCATCTGGGAACCGGTGGTGGCTCCGGGCGCGGATGTGCGAACGGGCGATCTCATCGGACGGCTCCACGATTTCTCTAATCACGCGAGCGCGGCGCAAGAGATCCGCGCGCACCGCGAGGGCGTCGTGATCGCGCTCTACTTCGCCGCGCGCTGCGAGAAAGGACTCACGCTGTACGTCATCGGCGAAGATGCCGGATTCGCATGAAAATTACCAACGTCGAAGTACTGGTGCTGAAGTCGCCGGGCCTCTATAATCGTCCGACGGGCGCGGAGGAACCGCTCGGTCCGACGTACATGGGCCTGGTGCGCGTGCAAACGGACGCGGGTATCACCGGCTACTCCGACATGGAAACGTCCGCGCCGGTGGCGAAAGCCGCGGTGGAAGCGCCGTCCTGGAGCGAGCCCGGCATGGAGTGCTTCGAAGGGCTGGCGTCGCTGATCGTCGGCGAGAATCCGCTGGAGCCCGAACGGCTCTGGTATAAGATGTACCGCGGCAGCATTTACTACGGCCGACGCGGCGCCGCCATTCAAGCGATCTCGGCGATCGATATTGCGCTGTGGGACATCATGGGCAAGTTCTACGGCCAGCCCGTGTGCGTGCTGCTCGGCGCGCGCTGGCACGAGCGCGTTCGCGCGTATGCGAGCACGCTGTTCCGGCCGACGGCCGCTGCAATGCGCGAAGCGGCGCGTGTGTATCTTGACCAGGGCTTTACAGCAATCAAGTTCGGGTGGGGCGTTTTTGGCGAAGACCCGGGGCGCGATGTGAAGCTCGTAGAAGCCGCACGCGCAGAGATCGGCGACAGCGTCGACCTGATGATCGACACCGGCTGGTTTGTGGAGCGCACTCCCAAACAGGCGATCCAGGTGATTCGCTCGCTAGAGCCTTACAAGCCGTTCTTCATCGAAGAGATTCTGCATCCGGAAGATTACGACGGCTACCGGCACGTGGCGGAAAACGTGGACACGCTGATCGCGTGCGGCGAACAGGAGGCAACGGAGTGGGGCTTCCGCGAATTAATCGACCGCGCCAGGGTCGACATTGTGCAGCCCGACCTCACGCGCTGCGGCGGCTTCACGGTCGCGCGAAAAATCGTGCACATGGCCGAGCGCGCGAACGTGCTCGTTATCCCGCACGCATGGTCATCGGGCCTGCTCACTGCCGCATCGCTGCACCTCAATGCATTCCAACGCCGCGCGGTGTTTCTCGAATTCAACACTTCGCAAGGCCCGCTCAGCCGTGAACTGGTCCGGAATCCACCCGCCATGCAAGACGGCTGCGTCGCGGTGCCGGATGGCCCCGGCCTGGGCGTCGAAGTAGACGACCACGTCATCGACCGCTATCGCATCGCGTAAGGGCGCGCTCACTTTACCGCGCGGGCTCGAACGACCAAAACGCAATGCCCCAGGCGTCCAGATCCACCGCGGTCCGCATATCGCCTTTCTCAACATGCACAGGATCGAGCGGCCGCAGCCGCGCGTTTTCGTCATACGACGGCGCCAGCGCATCGAGTATTTCGGGCCGCATCAACTGCCGATCCGGCACGCCCTGCCCGTCAACAGTGACGTGTACCGGTTTATCGGAGTAATTCCAAACCAGCAAGTTGTAAGTTCGATACAGCGGATCGTAAGTGAAGAAGCCGTGCACCGCCGGATCGGCGGACTCGAGTTTCAGCCGCTCCCCAGTCAACCGTGACAGCAGCTTGAACGCGAAATACGACGGCCGGACCGTGTTCTGATAATCGAACAGGCCGTCGTACTGCGGCATACGGTTCCACCAGCGCGCCATAAACGCCGCGCCCTGCGGCGAGAAGAACTTCAGAAACGTATCCAAATCCACGTAGTAATCGCGGATGTGGTAGTAACACGAGTAATCGAGCCCACCTTCGACCATCTGCCACGCCGTTTCGGTAATATAAGCCGGCTGGAAGCGCGGGTCGCGGACAGGATGGGACAACGACATGTTCCACTCATCGAGAAATTTCTCAACTTTAACCTGCGGGTGCTGGGCGAGTATGTTGTTCGCATAGTCGATCGTCTCGCGCACCCGCGCCGGCTCGCTCGAATAGATGTGCCATGAAACAAAATGCACCGGCACTTTGCCCGCATCCGCCGCCTCCACCAGAGCGGGCAAGAGCGGCGAGCGATAGTTCGCCAGCGCCGGGCCGCCCACGCGCGCATCGGGGTCCGCGCGCAGTATCGCGGCGGCGGTGTGCTGATAATAGGTCACGTAGCTGTCCGGCTTGAAGCGGTACGGAGTTCC
>JAICMB010000314.1 GCA_025929455.1 Bryobacteraceae bacterium
GGATGGTTGGGAGGCTCGCATTGCTCGTCGAGGAACTCGTTGGCCTGGTCGGTTTGATGGCGCAGGCGCAGGTCGAAGAGGCCGCGCTCGTAACGGCGGGAGCGGACCACGCGGAAGTAAGACATGGCGGCCTGGTCGATCAGGCGCAGCTCCCAGTTGGTGGCGGGCTGGTATTGCTCGATGAGATCGTTGCGGATGGCGTCGAGCATGTCGGAGTTTTCGGAGGGGAGCAGGACATGCTGAGCGCAGAGTCCGTGTTTCAGGCTGTTACGGCAGGAGCGCTGCTGGCCGGCCTCGGTTTGCGGGCCGGTGCTCTTTTGAGCGTTGAGTTTGTTGGCGCGATTGCGCGCGTCGGAAGACATTCTAGAAAAAATCCTTTCCGCGCGCGGGTGCGCGTTTATAGGACAGCATGGTGGAGGTGGGCTGCGAGCGAGTCAGAAGGGCGAAAATCGGTATCTGGTTGGATCGGTGCGGCTTAGAGGATGAGATTTTGGGGATAAGGCTGTGACTACGGCGTAGGCGTGACCACTCGTTAGCGCGGTTTCTTATGAGTAGTTCTCGTCGCGCGAATCGCGAATAGCCGCACGCCAGCGCCCATCCCCCCGAGTACGGGACCGCCTTGAGGGCCCAAGCTCCACGTTCCTATCAATTGGTTCTTATGTGGTGAAATGCACCACCTCATATCTGTACCCTGATCAAAGGCATCGAAACAACATCGATCGTAAAACCATCCCGCGTGCGAAACGGTCTGCCGTGCCGGCTTTGTCTGTGCACCGGCCAGTGTGCCATGCCATGCCGTACCACGATGATCGATTTGGAGCACGAAGGGCTTTCTTTCGAGTGATCGTCCCTCGGCTCGCGGTGGGGGCGGTACTTCAAACGACCCTGACCACGAGCCGACGAGGGCCGTTGTCTGGCTCATGCCGACATGCGTCAGCGCCACAAAAGGGAATCAAAACAAGTCTCATATCGAAAACAGGTTGGTAACGTTAGTGCCGTGATCGGCTTCGCTTTGGCGTGTCTGGTTTCGGGTAGACTGGCTGATAGAAGGTAAAGGTACCGATGGTCTTGATCGCCTTTTCTGTAACAGCACGGCCGTGACCAGGTATCACGCCGCCGGAAGCAAACTGTAGTGCACCTTTTGGCGATCAGGCGAGTTGCAAAATATTCGCGATGATAATCAACACCAGGGCCGATGCTGCGACTCTGGATACCAGGAACGTGCGCCAGCCAGTCTGATACGGAAGAGCAAACGCCCTTATCAGGAGCAGCACGCACCCGCTGACGGCTAGCACGCCTCCGATCCAAATCTGGAGATAGGACACACCGCTTAAAAACGAGAATGTCAGGCCCATTATTGTGCCCAGGGTTAGGACAATCGAAAGTGTTCTCGGAAACGGTGCAAACAAAATGAATAGTGGACGCGCTCTACGCGTAAACCATACTACGGCGCCGCTCACAATCATTGCCCATACAAGGCACCCTACGATATCCCGGCCTATATCTGTAGCGGGATTTTCAAATAGGGCCGTTGAAGGATTGCGCGGCAGATAGTACACGGATATTTTATCGCTTGGTTGCAATGGATAGCCCGCCGCCGTTCGGGTATACGTTTCTCCAAGGACCGTGTAAGTAACGGTGATCGAATAATGGTTTGCTGGTTGCGCTGAGACAACGACTCCAGGGGCCACCGCTCCATTCCGGATCAGCAGTACACGCTGTGGAATCTGAAATATGCATATACACATGCTGAAAAACACTGCAGCATACGCAATAAACGCCACTATAGCAGCTCGTGTCATAACTCACGGACAATGTGCAGAAGAGGTATACAAGGTGTTTGTCTGGAGCACTGAGATACCAGCACCAGTAGACTTTCCGAACGTCACAGAAAGTATTCCAATTCCTCCCGAGTAGTCGATCTCGACACCCAGCACACCAATAGATATCAGGAACGAGGTAAACGGGCCGAACAGTGCTCCGCTGCTGGCAGCATTCGTTAGGAAAACGCCCGCCCCAACTCCTCCCGAAGCGCCTACGGAAAAGTTTGGAATCGATGTATTGTTAGCCGGGTAATTGCCGAGGCGACCTCGACTTGTTAGTGCTGCCCCAGCACTTGCGAACGCACCTGCATTCGCTCTTCCGCTCCCAAAGAATGCTCCTGCACCCGCAGACACCACACCAGCACCGCCGTAATTCGGGCCTGCACCACCGAACAATGAGCCACCACCGACAATACCGGCGCCGAAGCCCTTTTCTGGTTGGCAAGGTGGTGGTTGAGATTTGCCCCCGCCCGAGGGTCCGGTCGGAGCCGTCGGTATCGGCCCGGTGTACGTTGGCATCGGCTGAGCAAGCGAATCGCCGATGTCCCAGATTTGCGGAGCGGTGTACATTGGCGGTGGGGCTGGTGTCGGTGATGTCGTCGGAGCCAGTGCAAATACGTCGACGGAAAAGGTTGGGGATGTTGGGATCGTCGGACACACTACACTGTTCGCGGAGCCACCGACAGCACTGACCATCTGTCTCGTTTGTTCGCATCCGTAAGCAACATTCACCGACTGTAGCCCGGACGGATCCGCGTAATTGATCGGATCGTTTGATACGTAAGCGTACCGATTCCACGTCTGCGGCGCGCGCGGGTCACCCGACCCCGTCCCTCCACTAAGGTCGTTTCCCGCTTCATACGGGTCGGGCATCATAAACCGGCCCCACGCATTCGAGTAATACCGGTTCATCGCGTAATCCCACTCACCATTGTTGGTGTCCCGCCGGTATGTCGCGAACACTGCCGGATTCGTGGCCGGGTTTCGCGCCTCGCCATACGGGTAGAACCCGCCCAGCGATCCCAAGCGGTCCGGGTGAACGCTGGCGCCATTCATCTGGATTAGCCGCCCGGCAAAGGACACCCGGCTCTCCTGCTTGGCGAAGAACAGGAACGGCGGTGGCGGATTAACACCGCCACTCGGACCATAAGCATCCAATGTATACGAGCCCAGCTTCACGCCGTCGATTCCATACAGATCGTACTGCTCCGGATACGTCGTACGACGCCCTATGGTGGGGCACTGGGATGGCAATGGCCGAGCAGCCACGATTTGCCGCCGCTGTATTTCCAGTTCTGCGAGTTGTAAGTCAGCCGGAACGGCACGCTCCAGCGGCCCCGTCCCATGGCTGTTAGCACTGGAACGGAGTAATTCAGATTGCCCGACCGCATATCGATCTGCTCGCCCCCGCCGCCCCAGTAGGCGCCGGTCGGCCGCACGCCCGTGCGGCGGGCGTCGATGTTGACGGCCGCGGGTGTCGTGATCGCAACGTTGGTCGAAGACACGTTACCGTGGAAATCCGTCGCCTGCAGCGTGTAGGTGTAGCTGGTGGCCGCCTGCGCCGACCAGTCCATGTATTCGGCGGTAGTGGACTCGCCGAGCGTTGCCCCGTTTCGCAAGATGTTGTAGTAGGCGACACCTGTTCCGTTGGCATCGTCCGCTGCCGGCGCCCAGCTGAGGTCCACGCTGGTTGGCATCACCGACCGTGAGACTGTGTTCGGATCTACCGCACTCGGCGCCGTCCGGTCCAGCGCACCGAGATCCGCTTCCGTGATGCTGTTGCCTGCGGGTGAGAACGCCACGCCCACGCCGGGCTGCCCCGCGAGCGGCGACGGGTCCTGCCAGGATGCCGCGAATACGTTATCCATGTAGGCGATGAGCTCGCCTGCGCGATTCACGGACCGCAGCACCATCCCGTCGTGGCACGTGACCGGGTTGCTCAGCACCACCGAAACGGCGCCGTTCACAGTGCGCAGAAAACGTAAACGCGCGCTGCAAACGCCGTTCTGGATCTGAGGGTTCCAGATTTGGATGGAGTAAAACGATCCCGTGGAGGTGCTCGACCCCAGTGCGTTTTGAGTCGCCGCCAAGTACGCGAAGTAGTACCCGCCCGATTGTGTCAGGCGCAGCTTCATCCGGACTTCGGCGGAGCTGTCGGTCCCGCCCGGGATGCCCAAGGTCGAGATCAGCGCAATCGCGCTGGTCGAGTTGAGCCCGGTCGAGCCTGCAGTACCACTGCCGTTTTGATGCCAGTAGCCGGCGTTAATGCTGGAGAATGTGTCGGTGTAATAGTACTGATACGCCGCGTACGCCGCCGGAACTGCGGCCAGCAGCGCCACGGAGAGAAACACGTTCCGCATGCCCGCGCTCCTCACGGCAGCCTCACTCCAAAGTGATCGAAGCTGAAGTCCTTCTTGTATCTGCGGAACGCGCCTTCTATGACAGCGCGGGTTTGCGCACCCTTTCGGAATGCTTTAACCGAAACGTCGGAGAGGAGTTGCTGAAACGCGCCGCGCTGAACCGCGACGAACTCGACAAGCGCGAACCGCCCATCGTCGCTCGGCACCCACGTGTACGCGACGATTCCGGCGCGATCCGGCTCGTCAATGGTGGATCTACGCGATGTTGAGCAGTTACAAGCTGAGTTACGGCTGGAAAGAGACACACTGCCGCGAGAGCGCGTAAAAGCACCGTAATCCTCCTCAAACCAACGGCAAGCTGACAAGGATTATCCAGGTACTTACCTGTTATATCAACAGGAAAGTACGGAGTAGACTGCAAATGTACCTCGTAGTACCGGCCGACTCTCTACGGCCGCGGCAAAACGGTCACGCCGATCCGTGACCCGTCCGCCCCTCCCCAATAAACGCGCTCCGTCGCTTTCTTGAAATCTTCCGCCTTCGCCGTAGGAATATTTTCGAATTGCTGCGGATTGCGGTCCACCAGCGGAAACCAGGAGCTCTGAATCTGCACCATGATTCGATGCCCCGGCCGGAAAGTATGACAGACGTCGGGCATCGCGAATTCAATGCGCGCCGGCTCGCCGGGCGTAAACGGTACCGGACGCGACAGGCTTTCGCGATACTTGCCGCGGAAGGGCTCCCCACGCACAAGCTGCTGGTAACC
>JAICMB010000146.1 GCA_025929455.1 Bryobacteraceae bacterium
CAGCACGCCGCGGGCAAACGCCTGGCGGAGTTGTCGGGCGCGGAGTTCGGACTGGTGACGTCCGGTGCGGCGGGCGCGATGTCGTCGGCAGCGGCCGCTTGCATGGCAGGCACCGATCCGCAAAAGATCTGGCAGCTTCCCGACACCACCGGCATGAAGAACGAAGTCATCATGCACGGCGGGCGCAGCGCGTTCGACAGCGCGATTCGGCTGACGGGCGCGAAGCTCGTGCTGGCGCGAGACGAGGCCGGTGTGCGCGGTGCGATCAACAGCAATACCGCGATGATCTACACGACCGCGCTCGGCGATACGCTCGAACGCGTGGTGTCGATCGCGCGCGAGGCGCATGTGCCGCTGCTGCTCGACGATGCGGCGGGTATTCCTCCCATAGAGAATCTACGGAAGTACTCCGGCATGGGCATCGACATGTATACGTTCAGCGGCGGCAAGGGACTGTGCGGACCGCAATGTACCGGCATTCTGCTGGGCAGGCGCGATCTGATCGAAGCGGCGATGAAGAACACCAGCCCGTACGAGGGCGCGGTGTGCCGGCCGATGAAGGTAGGCAAGGAAGAAGTGGTAGCTTGCCTCGCAGCGGTCGAGGCCTGGACCAAGCTCGATCTCGCAGCGCTCAATCGCGAATGGAAGACGCGTGTCGACCGCATTGCAAAGGTGCTCGCCACAGTTCCGGGCGTGACTACGTCGATTACCATCCCCGAGGACGGCAACCGCTATCCCACGCTGACCGTCAACTGGGACGAGGACGCGTGGAAGTTCAGCGTCTCCGATTGCGACGGCGCCTTGCGGGACGGCACGCCGCGCATCGAAGTCCTCACCGCGCGCAATCCCAGCCTGGTCCCCGCAGTTGTCGAAGGTTATGTGAACGAAAAGAAAGCTGTCCCGCATGAAGTCAACCGGTTGCAAATCGTTTCTATGACGCTGCAGCCGGGCGAGGATCTGATCGTCGCGAAACGGCTTCGCGATCTGCTGTTGTCAGCACGCCGCAACGCCGGAAAGCCATAAGTGATGAAATTTACTCGCAGACAATTTGCCGCCGGTGCGCTTGCCACCGCTGCTATGCCGCTCGCCCGCGCGCAGGCGCCGCTGAAGAGCTCGACTGACCGCGATATGCTGCCGTTCAATGCGTCGCTCGCGTTCACGAGAGAGCCGGTCGCGCCCGCCGTGCAGCCATTTCCGATGGAGGACGTGCGCTTGCTCGCCGGACCGTTTCAACAAGCGCAGGAATGGAACCGCGGCTACCTGCACCGGCTAGATGCGGACCGCCTGCTGCATACCTTCCGCACCAACGCCGGGCTGCCTTCGAGCGCAACGCCCCTCGGCGGATGGGAAGAACCCACGGGCGAGCTGCGCGGCCACTTCACCGGTCACTTCCTCTCCGCGTGCGCGCTGATGCACGCGTCCACTGGCGATGCGCAGCTCAAGAGCAAGGGCGACTACATGGTGGCCGAACTGGCCAAATGCCAGCAGAAGCTGCCGGGCGGTTATCTGAGCGCGTTCCCGCTTGAATTTTTTGACCGGCTGAACGCACGGCAAAAGGTCTGGGCGCCCTTCTACACCATTCACAAAATCATGGCCGGCCTGCTCGACATGCATCAGCATGCCGGCAACGCGCAAGCGCTCGAGGTGCTGCAGGGCATGGCGAACTGGGCCGGCAAATGGACCGGCGCGATTCCCGAGCCGCACATGCAGGACATCCTCAACACCGAGTACGGCGGGATGAACGACATCCTTTATAAACTCGCCGCCGCCACGGGTGAAGACGGCTATGCGCGCACGGGCGACCGCTTCACGAAGCAGATTTTCTTTAATCCGCTGGAACTGCATCGCGACGAGCTGCGCGGCTTGCATGTCAATACGCACATCCCGCAGGTGATCGGCGCGGCGAAGCGGTACGAGCTATCGGGCGACATGCGCTTCCACGATGTGGCCGCCTTCTTCTGGCACGAGGTGGTCGGCGCGCGCGCGTACGCCACCGGCGGCACCAGCAACAACGAACACTGGCTCACGCCGCCGCGGCAGCTTGCCGCGGAACTGCGGCGCGGAACGTCGATGTGCGAATGCTGTTGCGCGTACAACATGCTGAAGTTAACCCGGCATGTGTATCGCTGGACGGCGGACCCGCGCACCATGGATTACTACGAGCGCACTCTGTTCAATCATCGCCTGGGCGCGATCCAGCCCGAGACCGGACACACCATTTACTATCTTTCGCTCGTGCCCGGAGCGTGGAAAACGTTTAATACCGAGGACCATTCGTTCTGGTGCTGTACGGGAACCGGCACGGAAGAATTTTCGAAGCTGAACGATAGCATCTACTATCGCGACGCGGACGGCGTGTATGTGAACCTGTTTATACCGTCGGAAGCGCACTGGCCGGAAAGGGATCTGCGCATCCGGCAGGAAACCACTTTCCCCGATGAGCCGAAGACCGCGATCGTGCTGCAGACTGCCAAGCCACAACGCATGCTGCTGCGCGTGCGCGTGCCGCACTGGATCGCGCCGGGCGCGGTGGTGCGCGTGAACGGGAAGCCGCTCGAGGCCGTGCCGTCGCCGGGCAGCTATCTGACGATCGCGCGCGTGTGGCACGACGGCGATCGCGTCGAGATGGACGTGCCCATGCGCCTGCGCATCGAGCGCATGCCCGATGACCCGCACATGGGCGCGGTGATGTACGGGCCGCTGGTGCTCGCGGGCTTGCTCGGGCGCGACGGTTTGACAGCGGACCTGATCACCGGCCCCATGGGACCGGACGTTCGCAAACATCCGCTAAGCGTGCCCGCCCTGGCCGCAGACGGCAAGGACCTCGAACAGTGGATGCAGCGCACCGCGGCGCTAACGTTCCGCGCACGGGAGATCGAGTTCGTGCCGTTCAACCGCGTGTTCGATCAGCGGTACGGGGTCTATTGGCAACTCGCGTAGCACGTCTGCGCGTATCGAGGTCCAGCTTCATGCTCACGAGAACCGTATCGCGCGCTTTGAAGAGCGCACCTCGTTACCACGAGGCTGCGGCGCTGATCTGCGAGAGTTGGAGCTGTACATGAAAAGGCCCGTCCCGGTGGAATCTGCTTCTGCATTAATCGACGAGAAGATCAAGGGACTCGGGGACTGCCGCGGGAAGGCGCTCGCAGAAGTGCTCGAAATGTACACGAAGCAGACCTCGACATGGTCAGGCGCGCCATCGACATGCACGAAGGGACAAGATTGACGAGGCGGCGTTGAAGGATCTCATCCGCGCTGCAGTGGCGCTCAATCTCAAGGGAAAGCCGAAGCCCCGGCGAGCGGGCAGCCAGCGGGCCGGCTAGCGCCTCACCGCTTCAGTGCCGTATCGTCCACCGGCATTTGCTGGCGCGGCACTTCGTCCCGCTTGCCCACGCTCGTGCGCGCCTGATGATGTATATGTCCGAGACTCGTGCCGGTCAGTGCCACCGCGACGAAGCCGGCCACCAGCAGCGGCAGCGTGATCAATGCCCAAAGAATAAACGAAAACCGCTTCGCTATTCCGCGTGCGACACCGAACAGCTCCAGGCTCTGCACGGTCGCCCACTGAAACGTACCGACGTTCCCCGGCGCTTGCGGCACAACCGCGTTTAACCGCAAAATCACCATCAGCACGAACGAGCGGCTGAGGGCCAGATAGGCCGTCTCATGAAAGCCGCGGAGCACCGCGTAGATCGGCAGCACTTGCAGAATCATAAACGGCGCACTCACGAAGAAAGCGAAATACAGATACCGCGAATGCCCGATCAGGTGCAGGTCCTTGATTAAAACGTGTGCCCAGCTCAGCCAACTAACGTTTACCAATTTGTCGAGCGTCTGCTCGCGCCAATACATCGCAAGGCCGATGAGAATGGCGCAAACGGCGATCAGCAGTCCCAAATAAAACGCAGCCTCGCGCATCCAATACGGAACCGGCGCCAGGCGGAACGCCGTAAACAGGCATGCCATCAACCAGAGCCCGTCGAAAATGCGCTCGATGAGCGCGGAAGCGAGCGTTACCGAAACCGGCAGTTCGCTCCAGCGCGCCTGCAGATAGCAGCGGATAATCTCGCCCGAGCGCAGCGGGAGCACTTCATTCGCGTATAAGCCGACAAAGATGGCGCGCGTCGATCGCCACACTGGTACGTGGGCCACGGGCGCCAGCACCAGGCTCCACCGCCAGCCCTGCAGCACGTAGAGCAGCACACTGGACGCAACCGAAACCGCCACCCAGCCCCAATCCAGATGCGCGATATCGTACCCGAGCCGCCGCAGATTGATGCCATGCAGCGCCCAAATCAGGCAGATAATCGAAATGAGATTTACGGCTACGAAGAGCGCGATGGAGCGATACGACCGTGCTCCTGCAGTGGCCATCGTCACCACCATGATAGCGAAGGGTTCGAAAGGACCCTGCTATTGCGTGAGCAGGTTCCCGAGCGCCGGAAGCGGCACTGCGCCTTCGCTCAGCGCTTTGCGATGAAACTCCGCCAGCTTGAATGACGCGCCCGCACGTTTCTCGTACTCGCTCCGCACGCGCAGCCACCCGCGCCATCCGGCAAAATACGTGGCTAGTTGCACGGAGGACAGCTTCGCTCGTTGCAGTTTCGCGGTTGCTTCCTCTTTTTCCTGATACGCCTGGTTCAGCATCAGGTCCATGGCCTGCTCGTCCGTCATACCCAAGGTTTGCAGGCGAATATCGAGGATGGTGTTCGAGATCACGCGCAGCATCTGCTTCAAAAATGTCATGCGCAGATCTTTGCTGTTGTTCAAATATCCTTCATCCGACATCAACTGCTGCGCGTACACGGCCCAGCCTTCCACGTACGGACCGTTGCCGTACAGCGCTCGCAGCGCACGGCGGTCCGGCGGCTGAACTTCATTCGCGTATTGCGTTTGCACGTAATGGCCGGGCATGGCTTCATGGATGGTCAGCTCCTGAATGCCGTAGGTGTTGTATTCGCGCAGCTTCGATTCAATGCGTTGCTTCGGCCAGTTGGACGGGATGGGCGTCACCCAGTAGAACGCGCCCAGACGCGGCTGCAACGCGGGTGCGGGATTAAAACCGCCCACGGCATAAATTCCGCGCATGAACTCGGGCGTTTCGATCACCTTCAGGTTGGACTGGTTCTGCAGCGGAACTAAATCCCTGTGCTTCACGAACGCCGTCGCCTCGGCGAGATCGTTTTTCGCCGTTTGCATGTAATCGCCCGGCGTGGGATGCTGCTGCGCGATGCGGTCGAGCGCAACGCGGACGGTCTGCGGCGCTGCGAGTTGCGCCATTTGCTGCTGCGTCTCGCGCAACGCCTGCTCGGCCTCGGCCAGCATCTGTTCCGGCGTGCGATCAACGGCCAGCGTCAGACGAAATTTCGCCACGTAGTTCTGTTTCCCAAGCCGCCATTCGCCAGGCTTGCCGGTCAGATCGTTTTTTAAATAGGCGTTGAAGTTGCGCAGCGATTCCAGCGCGATCGCAGCCGCTTTGTCGTATTCCCTTTTCAGATCCGCCGGCGCGTGGTCGCGCAGCGTCTTGTCGATCAGCCCAATAGTTCCATCGTTCTCCTGCTGCGCAACCTCCACCCAGATGGAGGGTGCGTTGATCAGGTTATCCCGCGCCTGCCGCATGAGCCCGGGCACGCGATCGAGCCGCGCGATGATGTCGCGATAGCGTTCCTCGAGCGGTGCGTACTCCAGCACGTAAGGCGTAAACAGCGCCGCACCAGCCAGCTCCACATACATCGTGGGATTGTGCCGCCAGTTGCGAATGCGGTCGAGCTCCAGCATCTGCAGCTCTGCGGCATCGTGCATGATGCGGTAGTCCGTTTTGTCTTCAGCGGATAGCGACGCCTGGTTGAGCACGCTCAGGTGGTCGAGGAAATTACGATAAAAACGCCGCTGCTCCCGCACGCCCGCCAGGCTCCAGTCGTCGATCTCGCGGTCGAGTTTGCGGCCGTTGTGCTCGTGATATCCGGCCCCCGTAGCGGCCACCGGCGAAAGCGCGAGCGATTCGTAAACGAAGTCGTGCGTGAGCTGGCCAATGTCCTGTCTTTCGCCCGGCATTTTACACGCGCCCAATGCGGCAATGGCAGCAATTGCAAATGCCGTGCGCCTCATGGCAGTTCCTTCCATTTCACGTTTCGAAACTCAATGGGGTAATGCTCCGCTTCTAATCCGACGTAGCCGCGCAGCCGCTCGCACTCAAAGTGACTCGTCTCGACGCCGTTCACCGTCAGCGTGATCGAACGCCCTTGCGCGCGAATATCGAAAGTGTTCCACGCGCCGGGCGGTCGCACTGGATCGGATGGCATTTGCGATTTGAGGTTCACGCGGCGCTTCACGCCATCGCGAAACTCGTCGTAAAAAAAGAAGCCGCTGTTGCCCGGCGCGCCGATCTGCGCCTGAAACCAGCGCGAGCCATCGGCGGCGGTGCGTACGTAAACGCCGCTGTTGTAATGCTGAGGCTTGCTTCCAGACAGGTCGGGCAGCTTGCGGAATCTCCATTCCACGTGCAGCGCGAAATCGCCAACTTCGCGGTCGTAGCGAAGGAATTCGTGCCCGCGCGCGGCCGTTCCGTCGCAGAGCACCGTGCCATCCGGCAAAATGCTCCACTGCGACACGGCATCGAGTGCCGTGGTAGGCGTCATCGGCACACGCGTCCAATGTTCGAAAGACGCACGCGGCTGAATGGCGGTCCAGTCCGCCGCGAAGCAGCACGACGTTATCGCGAGAACGCTAAACAACAGCCGCACGGACCTTCTCCCAGTCCTCGGCCTCGCCGAACTTCAGTCCGGTGAGCGAGGGCTCGATATTCCGCAGCAGTCCTGTCAGGACGCTGCCCGCGCCGACTTCGATGAATGTTGTGACGCCCTCGGCGGTGAGCGTTCGCACCGCATCGGCCCATCGCACCGGTTTCGGAATCTGCTGATACAAACCTTCGCGCGCTTCGTCGGCGCTGCGCACCACGCGCGCCTGCCAGTTGTTCACAAGCGGAATTTGAAGATCGCGAAACCCTACCGCCTCGAGGTCGGGCGCAAGCCGTGCCTGCGCCGGCTGCATCAAAGGACAGTGGAACGGCGCGCTCACGGGCAGCAGCACGGTGCGCCGCGCGCCCGCCGCTTTGGCCAAGTCCATCGCGCGATTCACGGCGGCGGCATGACCGGCGATGACGATTTGATCCGGCGAATTGAGATTCGCGGCCGTCACCACTTCACCTTCGGCCGCCGCTGCCAGGATCGCGTCTAGCTTGCCCGCAGGCAATTTAAGCAGCGCCGCCATGGCGCCGAGGCCCTGTGGAACGGCATCCTGCATGTACCGCCCGCGCTTGCGAACTAGCCGCAGCGCGTCCGCAAAATCGAGCGCGCCGGCCGCAACCAGTGCCGAGTACTCGCCGAGACTGTGCCCGGCCACATAATCTGCCGTAACTCCGTGTTCATGCAAAACACGCATCGCGGCAATGGACAC
>JAICMB010000078.1 GCA_025929455.1 Bryobacteraceae bacterium
ACAGGAGCAAGCCGACCTCCAAGAAGCAGCGCTGTTACTCGAAGCCCACCAAGCCGCCGAAGAAGCCAAGCAAGAAGAAGACGCGTCCCACACCCCCGCTCCCTACGACCCGCAAACCGATGGCTTCGTTTTTCAAGTAGCAGAAATCAAACAGTTTATCCGCCGCCACAACCGCTCCGCCTACGCCCGCGACTACCAATACGGCGATGCCGTCGAGTCCGCGAAAGCCCTCCGCGACTTCTCCAAAGCCGCATGACGAGAGAAAACAAGTAGGACAGGCAGTCTCTGCTGCCTGTCCCTGTGCCCTATACAGCCGACGTGTCTCTAAATCCTCCTATGCCGCTGCAACAGCCAATAAGTGGGGCCGGTTCGCAAGCTGCGGCCGGCCTCGCGCAATCCCTCTCCGCCGTTACCTCGCTTCCTTCACGCGCGTCCAAGCACATGAACGATAATAAAGATTGCGGTTTCCACCGCATTTCCTCCGAGGAGCAGGCCCCATGAAGAAGTCCGCGGCATTATTTGCCGCTATTGCCGCGCTGCCGCTGTTGGCGGATTCGGTCCCCGCGCCCGTGCGTCCCGGCATCGCCGCGCCGGTCCGTCCCGGCATCGGCAAGCCGCCGATCATGAAAGAGTCGGACGTCAAGCCCGGCATGAAAGGCTATGCCTGGACCGTTTTCGAAGGCACCGAGCCCGAATCGATACCCGTCGAAATTCTCGGCGTCCTCAAAAATCAGTGGGGGCCGAAACAGGACATCATCCTGGCGAAACTCGGTGGCCGCGCCAAATACACCAACGTCGCGGGTGGCATGAGCGGCAGCCCCGTCTACATCGACGGCAAACTCGTGGGCGCGGTGGCCCTGCGCTTCAGCGTCTTTTCGCCCGACGCGATCTGCGGCATCACGCCCATTGAACTGATGCTCGACGTCAAGGACTTCGACCAGAGCCGTCCGCTCGATGCGCGCACACCCGACAAACCCGCCTCGCCTGCCACGGTCAGCGTCTCGAATGAGATGCTCTCGCGGGTGCTGTCGGCCGAGGGCGGCGCAAACGCCGCGCAAACCATGCAGCCGATCTCCACGCCGCTGACGTTCTCGGGATTTCAGGACAACGTCGTGCGCCAGTTCGCTCCGCTGTTCGGCCAGATGGGTGTAACCGTCGCGGCCGGTGGAGCGGCCAGCACGCTCAGCAATCCGCGGCCCGCTGCGGATTGGAAAACTGCGCTGCGTCCCGGCGACCCCGTAACCGCTGTGTTGGTCACGGGCGACATGAGCGTCACCGGTATGTGTACCGTCACCTATAACGACGGCACCCACATGCTGGCGTGCGGGCATCCCATCTTTAACCTCGGCCCCATCGACATGCCCATGGCGAAAGGCGAAGTCGTTACAACGCTCGCCTCCGCGTTTCAGCCGAATAAATTCGGTAACGCTACCGAGATTGTGGGCGCCTTGCATCAGGACCGGCACAGCGCGATTGAAGGCGCCATGGGCGCCACCGCCGACATGGTCCCGGTCACCTTAAAGGTGCGCTCCTTCGGCGGCAACAACGCCGTACGCGCGGAAAAGAATTTCCACTTCAGCGTGTTCGTCAATCAGAAGTGGACGCCGTACCTGATGATGCTCACGCTTTTCAATGCCGCGTCCGGGCTGAACGACTTCGCCGACGAGGTCACCTACCGCATGAGCGGCGACGTGCAACTCGATGGCGCGCAGAAAATTCAGGTCTCTACCATGCTCGCCCCCGGCGAAATGCCGGTGCCCGCGCCCATGCAGTTGGCCGGCTGGTGGGGCGACAAATTCAATCGCCTGTTCCTCAACTCCGTTCACAATCCGAAAATCAAGAGCGTCAACGCGACCATCGATCTGCTCCCCGAGCGGCGCGTCGCCACCATCGAAAACGCCTGGGTGGCCAACAGCGAAGTGGAAGCCGGGTCCGATGTTCCGGTGCGCGTGTTTCTGCGGCCATGGCGTGGCGAGCGCATCGAGCGCGACTTCATGCTGAAGATTCCCGCCGGCCTCTCGCGCGGTCAGCATCGTATCCTGGTGAGCGATGCGGGCACGCTGAATCGCATGCAGAGCGCCGCGGCCATCTCCGACCGTTTCCTGGACATTCCGCAAACCGTATCGCTGCTCAACCAGGAGCGCACCAACGACAAGCTCTACGTTTCCCTTGTCGAGCCGCGCCCCACCGTATACTACGAGGACAAATCGCTTCCTGCGCTGCCCGCCTCCGTCATGAACGTCATGCAGACGGGACGCAGCGCCACGCGCCACTTCGCCAGTTCGCCGGAGAGCGCGGTAGAGCAGGGCAGCATCCCGCTCGACTTCGTCGTGGACGGGAACTACACGCTCAAGATCACGGTGAAATAACGATAAATGCACAAATTTCTGGTTGCGGCCGCCCTCGCTGGGGCGATCGTGCTCCCCTGCGCCGCGGTCGAAACGAAGTTCTGGCAGCAGGACGATCAGTCCGCCTTCGAACGCGGCACTTTTAAAAACATCTCCATTCGCAGTGACGGGCGCCTCACGCTCGCGCCGGTCAGCGCGGAAGTGTTCGACTCCTCGACGCCGTACCTGTGGGCCATTGCGGCGGACTCGCGCGGCAATCTCTACGTGGGCGGAGGTGGCAGCGGCGATGGTAAAGCGAAGCTGCTCGAAATCGACACCGCGGGCAAATCACGGACCGTAACGGAGCTTGACGGCCTCGAGATTCACGCACTCGCGGTTCGCAACAACGAAGTGTTTGCCGCAACCGCGCCCGACGGAAAAATCTGGCGCGTCACCAGCGATGGAAAAGCGCAGGTGTTCTACGACCCGCACGCGAAATACATCTGGGCGATCGCCTTCGATCACGCCGGCAACCTCTACATCGCCACCGGCGACCAGGGCGAAGTGCATCGCGTAACGCCGGACGGCAAGGGCAGCGTGTTCTTCCGCACCGAGGAAACGCACGCGCGATCTCTCGCGCTCGACCCGCACGGCAATCTCATCGTGGGCACCGAGCCGGGCGGTTTGATTCTGCGCATTACACCCGCCGGCAAGGGCTTCGTTTTGTATCAGACGCCCAAGCGCGAAGTGACGGCGGTAGCGGTCGCTCCGGACGGTTCGATTTACGCGGCCGCCGTCGGTACGCGCAGTTCGACCCCGGCCACCCCGCCCGCGCATGCGGGTCCGGCGCACCCGGCAGCGGCATCGCCCATCACCGTGCAGCAGCCCAACGCGCCCGCGCCGAAACCTGTCGTGCCCACGCCGCCTGCGTCCTACACTCTCTCGGCAGCGCCGGTATCGGGCGGCTCGGAAGTGCTGCGCATCGATCCCGACGGCGCGCCGCACCGCGTCTGGAACACCGCGCAAGATGTCGCCTACGCGATCGCGTTCGATGCGCAAGGCCGTCCGCTGGTGGGCACCGGCAACCGCGGCCATATATACCGCATCGATTCCGACGTGCTGAGCACCATGTTGCTTAATCTGGAACCGACGCAGGTCACCGGCTTCGCCAGCGCGCGCGGCGGACGCCTCTACGCGATCACGGGCAACATCGGACGCGTTTACGAAATCGGCCCGGCGCTCGCCTCGCATGGCCAACTGGAGAGCGACGCGCTCGACGCACGGCTGTTTTCACTGTGGGGCCGCTTAACTGTGCGCGGTAGTGGCGGGGGAGTTACGGCGGCTACCCGCAGCGGCAACGTGAATCGCCCGGTAAATAACTGGAGTTCCTGGGCGCCCGTGCCGTTGTCCGCTAGCGAAGGAGCACTGAGCGGTGATATCGCATCGCCGCCCGCGCGGTTCCTGCAGTATCGCGTCGAGATCACCGGTCCGGCGCAGGCGCCGCACGTGTCCGAGGTAGACATCGCCTACCTCCCCAAGAACGTCGCGCCGCGTGTCGAGCAGGTGGACATCACGCCGGATAATTATAAATTCCCCGCGCAGTCCATCCTGTTCGCGCCTGCGAAGAACAATATGACGCTGCCGCCGCTGGGAACCAGGCCCACGCCCACCTCGAGCCCCGTGCTGGAGGTTTCGACCTCCCAGACGTTAAATTATGCGAAAGGATTCATCGGCGCGCGTTGGCAGGCGAGCGACGAAGACGGCGATACACTCGAATACAAACTGGAGATTAAGGGCGTTCACGAAACCGGCTGGAAGCTTCTCAAAGACAAGCTGCGCGACAAGTTTTACAGTTGGGACAGCACCGCGTTCCCCGACGGCGAATACCAGATCCGCGTGGTCGCGTCCGACTCGCCCAGCAATCCCCCGGCGCAGGCATTGACCGCCGAACTCACCAGCGATCCGTTTCTGATCGACAACACGCCGCCGGACATAACCCAGCTCACCGCCACGCGCAAAGGTGATCGCATTGAGGTGAGCTGGCACACGCACGATGCGCGCAGCATCATCGATCACGCCGAGTATTCACTCAACGGTGCGGACTGGCTGGTTGTCGAGCCGGTAAGCAAGCTGTCGGATTCCCCCGACGAAAACTACAACCTCGCATTCGATGCCCCCGGCACGGGCGAACAGACCGTCGCCGTACGCGTAACCGACGCCTACGACAACCAGGCCGTCGCCAAAACCATCGTCCAATGATCCTTGCCGGCTGCTTGCAGCGCGAACTGTGGGGCAGGCGTCCACGCCTGCGGCGGGTCTCCAGACCCGCCTCGTCCGCTGTTGCAACATGCAGCTGCCGTCTACTACCCCTTGTCAGATTCTCCGCAGCGCGCACAGATCCAGTGGCGCAGCCAGTCTCCTCTGCCCCCGCTTCGTCCGCTGCGCTGCGATCTGCGGGTTTGCGCTTGCGGCTCCGCGGCCGTGTGGGGCAGGTTGTCAACCTGCGGCCGATTGTTAATCGGCCTCCGTGCCCAAACGAACCAATCGCATGGCCCTTGCAGTTTCAACTCCGCCGCCATGCGAATGCGGGCCTCTCATGCTGACCCCCCTCGATGAGCAGGTCGCCTATCTAAAGAAAGGCCTCGCCGAACTCATCCGCGAAGACGAACTGCGCGAACGCCTCGCGCAATCCCAGCGCACCGGCCGCCCCCTGCGCGTCAAAGCCGGCTTCGATCCCACAGCGCCCGACCTGCACCTCGGCCACACCGTCCTGCTGCGCAAAATGAAGCACTTCCAGGACCTCGGTCATCAGGTCATCTTCCTCATCGGCGACAACACCGGCCTGATCGGCGATCCCACTGGACGCAACATCACGCGCCCTCCCATGACGCGCGAGGAGATCGCTCGCAACGCGGAAACCTACAAGGCGCAGGTGTTCAAACTGCTCGATCCGGACAAGACCGAAGTCCGCTTCAACAGCGAGTGGCTGAACAAGTTCGATTTCGCCGACATCATCCGCCTGTGTTCGAAATACACGGTCGCGCGCATGCTGGAACGCGATGAATTCTCCAAGCGCTACCGCGAGGGCACCCCCATCCTCATCCACGAGTTCCTGTACCCGCTCGCGCAGGCGTACGACTCGGTCGCGCTCGCGAGCGACGTCGAGATGGGCGGTACCGATCAAAAATTCAATCTGCTCGTCGGCCGCGAGATCCAGCGCGACTCCGGACAGCCGCCGCAAATCGTCGCCACCGTTCCCATTCTCGAAGGCACCGACGGCGTCGAAAAGATGTCGAAGTCGAAACGCAACTATATCGGCATCACGGAGCCGCCCAAGGACATGTACCGCAAGGTCATGGGCATCAGCGACGACCTGATGTGGCGCTACTGGGAGTTGCTCACCGACACTGGCCTCGCCGAGATCGCGGCCATGCGCGCCTCCAACCGGCCGATGGAACACAAGATGCGGTTGGCCCACGAAATCACGAAAGACTTCCACGGCGACGCCGCCGCGCGCCAGGCGGCGGAAGACTTCAACCGCGAAGTCCGCCAGCACGAAATGCCCGCGGACATCGAAACCGTCGACCACCGCGCCGGTCCCGTCAACGCTGCCAAACTCCTGGTCGAGCTGAAACTCGCTCCGTCCCGCTCCGAAGCCGAGCGCCTCGTAAAATCCGGCGCGCTAACCGTCAACGGCGACAAGCACTCATCCCTCTCGCTGGACATTCCCGCCGGCGGCGTCCTAACACTCCGCGCCGGCAAAAAGTGGAAACAGGTCCGCGGGAAAGACATGCCACGCGCTGAATCACAGAAGTGACGACAATTCATAAAAATATCTGCTCGATAACTCTGCCGCCGTTCCTGCCGGAGTACGCCGGACCTAAAAATGGACAACGCGAGGCTGATGGCGTCCGCAGGGGAGGAGCAGGCGTTTACACTGGAGCTGGGCAAAAGCATCTGCGGACTCGCGCAGTGCGATGCGCACGGAACCGCGTTTCTCTGACGCGATAACATAAACAGATTCACCTTCATGCCGCTGTACCAAGCGATTGTTCTCGCCGTTATCCAGGCGCTTACGGAATTTCTGCCCATCAGCAGCACCGCGCACCTGGCGCTGGCCCCGTGGTTGTTCGGTTGGACCGACCCCGGTTTGACGTTCGACGTTGCGTTGCACGCCGGAACGTTGCTCGCGATCGTAATTTACTTCTTCCGCGATTGGTTGCAAATCATCGCGCAGGGCCTCGGGCTCGCCGGCGGTCCCGATGCGGAACTCCGCCAAAATCGTAAACTGCTTTGGCTGCTCGTCATCGGAACCATTCCCATCGGCGTCGCGGGCCTACTGTTCGACAAGCAAGCCGAAGGCGCCTGGCGCACACCGTACGTAATCGGCGCGATGTTGATCGGCGTCGGCATTGTGATGTGGATGGCGGAACGCTGGGCAGGTCCTGTGATGGAACCCGCTCCCGGTGATCTTGCGTATGCTCCCGTGGGCGGTGGCGCCGCGGCGGTAATGGCTCCCGAAAAGGCCCGCACCATCGCCGAGACGAACGGTGTCGATGCCGTCGTGATCGGCCTCGCGCAGGCGCTCGCTGTTGTACCCGGCACCTCGCGGAGCGGTGCGACAATCACTGCCGGCCTCTTCCGCGGCATGACCCGTGAAGCCGCCGCGCGCTTCTCGTTCCTGCTTTCAACGCCGGCCATCGCGGCAGCCGTCGCGAAGAAGGGCTGGGACATTCACAAGCATGGCGGCCTGCCTGCCGACATGCGGCTGCCGTTTGCCGCCGGCGTGCTGGCCAGCGGCGTCCTGGGCGCAGTCGTCATCGCGTTCTTCCTAAAATACCTGCGCCGGCATAGCCTGATGCCGTTCGTTTACTATCGCATCGTTTTTGGGATAATAGTAATCGCTCTCGCTGTACTTTTCCGCTTCCACGCGGGATGAACATCCTCGGCCCGACGCGCTTCGAGCGCCTCAACGAAGCCCTGGGACTCGTGTTCCTGTTCGCAGGCGTCTTCGTTATCCTCAGTCTCGTTTCGTATTATCCGTTGGACCCGTCGTGGAACACGGCCACAAGCGCAGTTAAACCGCACAACCTGACCGGCGCCGCCGGCGCGCATATTTCCGACCTCTTGTTGCAGAGCCTCGGCTTGGGCGCATTCGCCATACCGGTGCTGCTGTGGATGCTTGCGTGGCGCTGGGTGCGTTCGCGCCCGGTTTCTTCGCCTTGGATCAAGACCGCGGGTTCGGCGCTGCTGATCGCGAGCGTCTGCGTCGCGCTGGCATTATTGCCGCACTGGCGGCCCTGGACGAATACGTATGCATCCGGCGGCGTCCTCGGCACGCTTATCGCCGAATGGCTGATCGGCAGCTTCAATTTCGCGGGCACCGCTATCGTGACCGCCGTCGGTCTAATTCTCTCCATCTACATCGTCTCGACGTTCTCGATGGGGAAGCTAGCGGGCTGGCTAGCCAGGCCGCGCGCGTGGTGGGAGCGGCGCATGCAGCGCTTCTACGCCTGGCGTGAGGCGAGGCGTGCTGCCGCCAAACAGCGCGCCAAGGAGCGTGCCGCCCATCGCGCGCAGATCAGGGCGGAGAAAGCCGCGGCGCGCGTTGCAGATGCGCAAGCGCGCAAGGCGCGACGCAAGGGCAAATTACCGCAACCGGTTACCGAAGCCCTGCCCGGCGCGGCGGCGCTCAGCGAGGATCACGCGCCGTGGGACGAGCCGGTGCCTCCCCCGCACGAGGACGAAATTCCGATTCGCACGCTCGAAGACGAAGCACCCGCGCCCGAACCAATTGCTGTTGCGGCGGCGGTCGTCGAACCCGTGCCGCTACGCCCGACGCTGGTGCGCAAGAACGAGCCGGAGCCGAAGCCCGCGGCCGAGTTTCACGATTATCATCTGCCGCCGACGGACTTGCTGGCAGAGCCGAGCGCCCGCAGCGCCTACGATTCCGCCGAGTTGAAGGAGATCGCCGGCCGCATCAAGAGCAAGTTCGAAGAGTTCAACGTGCACGGCTCGGTGGTGCAGATCAACCCCGGCCCGGTCGTCACAACGTTCGAGTTCAAGCCGGAAGCCGGCGTGAAGTACAGCCGCATTACGACGCTCACGGAAGACCTGTGTCTCGGTCTTCAGGCCGAGTCGATTTTGATCGAGCGCATACCCGGCAAACCGACTGTCGGAATCGAGGTGCCCAACTCGCGGCGTGAGGTGATCAGCCTGCGCCAGATTATCGAATCGGATGAATTTCAAACCTCCGGATCGAAGCTGACCATCTCTCTCGGCAAAGATATCAGCGGCCGTATTAAAGCCACCGCGCTCGAATCCATGCCGCACCTGCTCATTGCAGGCTCCACCGGATCGGGCAAGAGCGTCATGTTGAACACGCTGATCATGTCGGTGCTGTACAAAGCTACGCCGGACGAAGTGCGCATGATCATGGTCGATCCCAAGCGCGTCGAGCTTGGAATTTACGAGGGCATTCCCCATTTGCTGACGCCCGTAATTACGGACCCGAAAAAGGCGACCAACGCGCTGCGCAACGCGGTGCTCGAGATGGAACGGCGATTGAAGCTGCTCGCGTCGCATGGTGTCCGCAACATCGACCAGTTCAATAAGAAGGTGCGCGCGCTGCAGAACGAACCGCGCAACCTGTTCGAAGAGGCCGAACCCGAGCAGGACGAATTGAAGCCGCTTCCGTACATTCTGATCCTGATCGATGAGTTGGCGGACCTCATGATGCTGGAGCGCGCGGGCGTCGAAGAGTCGGTCACGCGCCTCGCGCAGATGGCGCGCGCCGTCGGGATGCATCTCGTGCTCGCGACGCAGCGGCCGAGCGTGGACGTGATCACGGGCTTAATCAAGGCGAACTTCCCGTCGCGCATCAGCTTCCGAGTGGCCACGCGCGTGGACTCGCGCACCGTGCTCGACGTGATGGGCGCCGAGCATCTGCTCGGTAAGGGCGACATGCTATTTCTGCCGCCGGGCTCGTCGCGGCTGGTGCGCGTGCATGGCGCGTTCGTCACCGAGACCGAGACCAGCCGCGTGGTCGAGTTCTGGAAAGAGCAAGCGCGGCCGGAGTACGACCAGACCTTCCTGCTCGCGCCGCCTGAGGAGGGAGAAGGCGACGACGAGGCGGAGGATCTGGGTCCCGAAGACGCGATGTATCAGGACGCCGTGCGCGTGGTGTGCGAGATGGGCAAGGCGTCCACCTCCACATTGCAGCGGCGGCTGCGGCTCGGCTACGGCCGCGCGGCGCGTATTCTCGACATGATGCAGCGCGACGGCATCATCGGCCCGCCCGACGGCAGCAAGCCGCGCGATGTACTGAAACGCCCGGACTGGCTGCAGGAGATCGATCACCAGTTGCGGTGATGCCGCCGTTTTATTGAAACCGCCGGGACGGCCGCACGGTCTAGGGGACGGTGGTAGGCCGGAAACAATTCGTGCGCGCTGGCCGCAAGGTGCGCGAAATAAGGATGTTCGTGCGTGCCATGGAATCGTCCACGCATCCGATTCTTGCGCAAATCGTTCCCATCCGCCGCTGCAATCTTGCCTGCACCTACTGCAACGAATACGACAAGACCTCAACCCCGGTGCCGACCGGGGAAATGCTGCATCGGATCGACAAGCTTTCCGAACTCGGCACATCCATCGTGACGTTCAGCGGCGGCGAGCCGATG
>JAICMB010000165.1 GCA_025929455.1 Bryobacteraceae bacterium
AAGCCTGCCGGGGAATCGTGCGAAGGCGGACGAAGCGGGTGTGGACACCCGCTGCAGGCGTGGACGCCTGCCCCACGTGGCTTCATGAATTTGCGCGCGGCGCAAACGCTGAGGGGGGCAGCCAACAAGACTGGCCGCCCCACGGGGCGCGTGTGCGCTATTGGACAATGCCGGGCCGCGGCTTCTTGCCGCTGCTCTTCCACTCGCGCAATTCGGCGAACGCGTGTGAAATCTCGTCTGACAGAATCGCGCAGTGCCCGTCGTGCGGCACGAATTTCTGCTCAAACATAGCCTCGTCGCCGGCGTGTTCCACGATCGATTGGTACATGTTCGGAATCCGCACCGGTACGAGCGGATCGTACGTCGTGTGCACCGCGAGCATCGGATGCGCCAGACGACCGCTCGGCGTGTACCAGGTCTCGAGATAGCGCGCCGCGGCCGGATCCGCCGCATAGCGCTTCACTCCTTTGTTGAGTTGGTTGTAATCATCGGTGTTGTCGTAAATGATGGAGCGGTTGTCGAACGGATTGCCCCCGGCTCGCTCTTCGAGATCCTTCAATACGAACGTGAGAAACGGCAGGTCGCCCGCCAGGTCTTTATTGCTGCGCAGACCCGCGAATTTGCGCAACTGCGCCGCTTTCTCCGGAGCCGCGTCCAGCAGCGCTAGTATGCGCTCGTTCTCCGCCTTGCTGTACTTGTAGTCTGCGGGAACGCGATCGGGCGGCGGCAGCGTGCCTGGAAAATAGTAATCGTAGACGACGCGCAAATCGAACGCGCCGCGCGGCATAAAATAGTTTGCCGGAGCGAGCGGCCCGCACAGCGCCAAGCCCGCATCGTACGCGCCCGGATACTTCTCCATCATCATCATGGTCAGGAATCCGCCCATGGAATGGCCCGTGACAAACGTCTCACGCGGCTTGCGGTACTTCGAGATGAAGTAACGCCGCAATCCTTCGATGTCCGTTTGCGCCTGCTCGACAGCCCAGCCGCCGGCGGCGTACCCCGATTGCGCCACGGCAAACCCCGCGTCCGTAAACACCCTCAAAAACGGCGGCAGTTCGCCCGCCTTGTACGTCACAGGCTCCGCAGCGTATCCGTGGCAATACATCACCAGGCTGCCGTTCCAGTGGTCCGGAACATCGATGCGGAACTGCGCGCCGTTGATTTCGCCGCGCTCGGTCTTCGCAAGGGCTGGAATGGCCGCACCGAATATCGCCGCAACAATAAAGCATAGAAATGTTCGCATTACGGTCGTTTGCTCGACGCTCAGTATAATGCATTCGGAGGCGTTTTTGACTTCGGATCTGGCAGGCAAAACGGCGCTGGTTACGGGCGCATCGCGTGGGATCGGCGCGGCTACGGCCATTGCGCTGGCGAAAGCAGGCGCGTCGCGCGTCGTCATTCACTACAGCGGCTATCTGGAAGGCGCCGAACAGACGCGCGCGCTCGTCGAGGCAGACGGCGCGGACTGCGATGTTCTGCACGCCGATCTAGGCACGAACGACGGCATGTTCGCGTTCGTGGACGAATTGCGCCGCAACCAGGGCGACTTCGATATTCTTATCAACAACGCCGGCTCGCTGGTGCACCGCGCCGCGCTCGCCGAGTACACCAGTGACCTCTACGATTGCGTAATGAACCTAAACGTCAAGAGCGTATATTTCATCACGCAAGCGCTCGCGCCCGCCATGATCCGTAAGGGCTCCGGCGCCATCGTCAACGTGAGTTCCATTGCGGCGCGCACCGGGGGCGGGATCGGCGCGACCATCTACGCGGCCGCGAAAGCGGCGGTGACCACCATGACCCGCGGCCTCGCCCGAGAACTCGCGCCTAAAGGTGTGCGCGTAAATGCCGTCAGCCCCGGCACCGTGGACAACCATTTCCACGAGGTATTCTCGAACCGCAAAATGCTCGACAACGTGGTGGCTGGAACGCCGGCGGGCCGTCTAGGTACGAACGAGGATATCGCGGATGCGATTTTGTTTCTCTGTTCCGATTCCGCCAGCTATATCCACGGGCAGACCATCGAAATCAACGGCGGCTCGTATATGATTTAGCGCGTGCTGGCCGGCGCTGCTTGTGTGGACGCTACGGCTGGTGTTCCCAGATTCGAATAAATCACGCCTAAGCCGGTCGTGATATTTATCGTCGACGTCGCCACCTGCGCATCTGAATTGAGCGTGATGTCCACGGCCAAATGTGTCGGACTCAACACCGTGACTTTATTCACGACCGCGTCGCTGGTCCCAAATCCTACGAGGGTCTGCCCGTCGATGAAAGTCGTGTTGACGCCTTCGACATCCACGGTGTTGTCGCCGTGCGCAAGCACCGCGGGAGTCGCTGTGACGATGCCCGCGGGCGCGTCCGCGTACGTGTACACGACGGGTGTTCCCAGCATCAGCGAGCTCTGTCCGTCAGCATTCAACGCCACTACGTTCGCCTGATATCCGCCAGGCGCGGGCGGCGGCAACACGACCAGCGCTCCATCGCCCTGGACGCCTTCCACGACGGCCGGTGCGCCGTCGAAGTAAATGCGGGTGTTGTTCGCCTGCAGGTTCGTTCCGTATACCGCGAGAGCCGCGTTTCCGGCGTCGTCCGTGGTGGTGCTGATCGACGTAATTGCGGGCGGCGCTTCCGATACCACCGTGAACGCGCTCGGCAGCACGTATAGGTTCCCCGGCGTTGAAAAAACCAAGTGTGCCGGGCCCAGATAATTCGTGTACACGTCCATCGCGATGTAGTTGTACGGCGCATACGCCCGCAGGTTGACGAGCGTCGAAGTGTGCCCCAGCACTGCAACCTGCAGTCCCGGCGCGAGCGTGTTCACATCCTCCAAAAGGCCGGCGCCGGCGGCGACCAACGAATTGCCGGTCTCCATCAGCATAGATGGCGAAGCCTCGGCCACGCTGGCCGACGAATACCCGTAGGTGCGTACCGAGTGAATGTTTACGGATTTGACAGGCCGCACATAGAAATTCACGTCGCCCGCGGTTTCGTTTTCTTTTACCGTGACCGGCTGCGCGTCGCTCTGATCGTAAGCGCTGGGGAAGAACTGAGTCTGAAACGCGGTGATCGCGGGCGCGATGGGTTTGTTCTTGTCATCGCGCGGCAGAACGATGTTGGCCGGCGTGTCCTCGCCTTCAAGCGGCGGCGGCAGCGGATGGACGTATAGAAGGTAATCGCCCGCAGCCAGCCCGTCCAATTGGAAGCCGCCGTCCGGGTTGGTCAACGTGCTCACGGCCTGCACACCCGCGCGCAGGGCTACGACCGAAGCCATGCCCACCGGACCGCCGCCGTAGCTCATCACGCGCCCCGCGATGCTGCCCGTCTTTTGGGTGTCCCTGTCGACCGGGTATAGTCGCGAAATGCCCGCAATGTCGTCGGCCGCAAGCGGCGTCGCACGTGTGCTCGCGCTGGTTGCCGCCGTCGACATCACCGCCGATGTTTGCGAATGCTGCAGCCCGATGGTATGCCCGAATTCGTGTACCAGCGTCGTGAAGGTCAGTTCGCTGTAGCTCGGCATTTGACTCATGTCGTTCGGCAGCAGCAGCACAGATTTCACGATGGGAACGAACGGCATGTTGCCCGCCGTGTTTACATCCGTACGCACGGAGGGCCCTGACAATGCCAGCAGACCCGGCGGAATATCGTCGGAGAAATCCACCTCGATGCCTGCGTTCACCTGTTGGGAACCCGCCGGATACACGCCGCCATACCCGAGCCGCAGGGCCGATGACGGTACATCGCTCCAGACCTGCGCCGCGGCCCGCACTTCGCTGATCAGGGCAGGGAAGCTGTCGCCCTGCGCCATCTTTGCCGGACCGCTATCCGCCACATAGAACAACACCGTGTTATTCGGAAGGCTGGCGGCATCGAACCGCTCGTAGATCGGCGTGCCATAGCCGTACGCGCTGAGAAAATGAACGTAAAAATAATGCGCGGAACCGGTCCGCAGCGCCACCGCGCAGCCCGCCAGTATGGCCAGCGTCCTCATGAGAGCGGATGTTCTCATTGCTGTGCCGCTCCACCGGAAAGCACGCGTGCTCGAAGATCTCTTACGCGCATACGAATCGCCGCCGGTGGAATGCTCTTGCCCGCCGCGTCGAGAATGCGCCCCTCGAGTTCCGCTCGCACCGCATCGTTGCCGCCCGCGTCATCCGGCAGCACTTTGAAAACGCCTTGCGATAGTCCGATCACGTGCGTGAGCCCGCTGCGGCTGGTCCATAAAAACAGGATGTATTGCTGCCCTGCGGCGAACGCCGGCGCACCCGCAAACGATTGCTGCAGTCCGCCCGCGACGCCGCCGGGCACCACGAAATCCGCCGCGCTCGCACGCGTGCCTTTCCATTGCTCGGCTACAGCGACCCGGTAATGCGTGTACACGACGCTGCCGCGGCGCTCGCTCTTGGCGGCCTGCACTGTCCCGCGCACGATGGCCGTTGATTGCGTGATCATCTCGTCAATCGAGAGTTGCCGCAGCGTAGCCGCCGGCATAATCATGGCCGCCGCTACCGCCAGCAATACGCTGGATCGAAGTATCCGCATGGAGCGCTCACCCAGGAACATAGCAATCGCCGGGCCACCGATCACGCAGGCTAAGTGCCTGTATTTACAAGCGCGCGTCTCCTGCCGCGCCCGGCGCCGTGTATCCGTTCGACACGGTCTCGTGACAGTGTGAACCACGATACACCATCCGGAGCCCCGCGTCCACCGTCCGTCATTCGGCGCCTCGCAGGATCGCAGCCAGCCGCCGCACCAGCCCTATGAATGTGACCAGCCATGCGGCAAGGGCAACGTAAGCGAAGGCGTGCGAAATCCACGAAAGGAAGGGCAGGCCCATAACGTGGCTCAGGCGGTAGGTGGCAACCGAATACATCCCGAGCGGGAACACGGCGCCCCAGTACAGTGGATCGTAGGCCAGGCGGAACTTCTTATATACGTGACGCCAGAAGCCCAAGATGAGCAGCATCGGGATCCACCAGGTTGCCGTGGCCCAAAATAAGAGCGTGAATCCTTGCAGAAACGGGAGCATCCTCGCGAGAAACCCGCCGCTCGCCGCACGGTCCATCAGCAGCGTGCCCGAGAGCGTCGAAATGGCCATCGCTCCCATATTGATCCAGTACGGAGGCATCAGGTCCGAAGGCATGAACCGGAAGAAGGTATAGCGATAAAAAATCAGCGAGATCAGCCAGATGTAAAGCATCCCGCCGCACAGCCAGAGCGACAGCGAGAAGAACAGGACATCCTCCACGTGCCCGGCGAGATCAGGGGCCAGCAGCGCGCCCAAAGCCGAAACCGCCTGCGTCGCTACCACCGCCATCAGCCAGCCGCCGTTTATGCCCTGCGCGAGGTCCGGCTTTTGCTCTCGCACGGTGAATAGCGCGAGCACGGCGTACATGAAGAACGCCCACAGGGGAATCGCGATCAGCCACAGAACCAGCGCGGCCGTGCGGCCGTCGCGCACGACGAGCCACTGATCGCCCAGCACGCACGCGCCGGCTACTGTCGTGAAGAACCCCGGCCCGCGTTCAAAGTCGGCGAAGTCCCGAAAGAACGCGCGCGCAAACAAAGCGAGCCGCGCAACTGTGAGCGCCACCAGAATTAGAAATGCCGCGGTGTTCAGCCACATGAGCGTGGTGGCCAGGACTGGGAGGCCTTGCAGGGAAACGGCGATCGCCACCACCCCGGTGGCCATCACCAGAGCAAAATAAGCGGGATGTAGAGAACCGATGCGGGAGACAATCTGGCCGGGCGCGGCGTAGCCCCGTGTGGATTCCACAGTGCCCGCCATTGTAGCCGGAAAGGATTGAGACACTGGGATGGACGCGATGATACAGACACTATTTGAGCGTGCTCAGGAACGCGCGCCACGTTTCTCCGATGCGCTGCGAGCGGCCTATGGCGGCGACCTCAGCTTTCCAACGCCCGCACCGGAGCGGCCCCACGTAGTCGCAAACTTCGTCTCCACCCTGGATGGGGTGGTGAGTTTCAAGGTACCGGGCCATGCCGGAGGCGCAACGGTCAGTGGCACGGATGCGGCGGACACTTTCATCATGGGATTGCTCCGCGCTTCTGCCCACGCCGTGCTGGTGGGGGCCGCCACCGTCGCGGCGACAGCACCCCGCCATTTGTGGGTAGCCCAGTACATCTATCCACAGGCCGCGGACCTGTACAGCCAATACCGTCAGACGTCCGGTAAGGCGGCTAATCCGCTAACCGTGATCGTCACCGGAACAGGCCGCATTGACCTCAGCCGCGCGGTCTTCCATACGCCGGACGTGCCCGTGCTGGTGCTTACGACCGAGGCAGGCCGGCAGGTGCTCACGGACGCCGGAGCCGGCACGCTGCCGTCAACGACCATACGCGCGCTTGCGACGCCGGACGGCAGACTGGAGCCTGCCGCGATTCTTGGCGTCCTCAAAGATGAGTTCGGCGCGGGTCTGGTGGTCCATGAGGGCGGACCCACATTGCTGGGGCAATTTGTGGCCGGTGGACTTGTGGATGAGTTGTTCTTAACGCTCGCGCCGCAGATCGCCGGCCGCTCCCCGGCACACCCCCGCCTCGCCCTCATCGAGGGTACAGCGTTCGTTCCGCAAAACGCGCCATGGCTCGATTTGCTCAGCGCCAAGCGCGCAAGCGATCACCTTTACCTGCGGTACCGGCGCCGATAGGGCGCCTTATTCGGCGCGCTCACGTTCGCTGCGCACAATCATGAGCGGCACCGGCAAATCGTGCCGCACCGCGTTGATAGTCGCGCCGAAGATTACGTCCTTGAGTCCTTTGTGCCCGTGCGCGCCCATGACGACCAGATCCGGTTGTAGCGCCCGAGCATAGTTTACGATCTCGCGACGCGGGTGATTGGAGTGCCGCACCACCATGCGCGTTTCGATGCCTTGCGATTCGAGCGACTGCGCAATGCCCTCCAGGTACTCGCGCCCTGCCTCCACTTCAGCGGTAGACGAGAACTGGCCATACATCTGACTGGTGACGTCCTCTTCCACATGCAGCAGGTACACCGTCGCGCCGTGCGCGCGCGCCATGGCTGCGGCGTGCGTAATGGCCGCGCGGTCGCGTGAGCTGTGGTCGAGCGGGACCAAAATCTTGTGGAATACGGGCGCGGGCAGGTGCTCGGCGATGTCGCGCGGATAGCGCACCGACGCCGCGCCGCCGCGCCGCAGCCACGCCGGAAGGACCGGCTCGAA
>JAICMB010000300.1 GCA_025929455.1 Bryobacteraceae bacterium
CGCTTCAGGTTGAAAGAGGCCAGCGGTGGGCTGATCTGGTTCAGCCCACGTCAATGGCATTATTGATGATGGTCGATGGTAAGCGAACGGATGTGCCGAATCGCACCACCCGCCTGCTTATTACGAAGGCTCAGGAGGAATCGTTGTTGGCTTGGATTGATGGACACTTCCCTGAGTTCAAAGACGGCAGTCCGAAGGATAAGTGGTCCGATCCGGCTAAAACGGCACACATGTATTTCAGGGTATTCGAGGGCCGCAAGTGCGCTGATGAGTGAGACACCTTGGCGGCTGGGGCACTTCATCACCACAGTTGCTGGCGGGACGCCGTTTCCGCCACGAGCATAAACGACATCAAAGGATCTGTTCTGATCGCTTCTTGGCACGAAGCGCAGCAAACGATTCTCGCCCGGCCTGGTCCGTAGCTACCGTAGTAACGTATACCCCCAATCACTTTTTTCGATTGGACCGCGCGCGGCAAAACGCCTAGCCTATAGCCATGGATATGCCCGCGCCACGGGAGACGGGCTTTTCGCAGCTTGATGTCCTGCATCGCGTCAGCAGTCTCGTAAGCTCGCCGCTTACGCTGGACGAAATGCTGGGCGAAGTGGTGGGCCTGACCGCGCAAGCCACCGCCTGCGACGCCTGTCTCGTCTATCTGCTGGAGCCGCAGACCGGAGAAGTGGTGCTGCGCGCGTCACAAGTGCCGCACACCGGCGATCTCGGCAATGTGCGCCTGGAACTCGGCGAGGGCATTACAGGTTGGGTCGCGCAGCAGCGATCGGTCGTGGCGCTATCGGCCAATGCCGCCGCGGACCATCGCTTCAAGAACATTCGCGGCCTGGTGGAAGACACGTACCAGGCCTTTCTGTCCGTGCCGCTGGTGAGCGGCGGCAACACGGTAGGCGTCATCAACGTGCACCACCGCCAGGCGCACGCACACACGCCGGAGGAGATTGCGCTGCTCACGTTCATCGGCGAGCAGATGGGCACGGCGGTTGCAAAGTCGATGCTGGCGGAAGAGAATGCGCGTCTGACCGAAGAGACGCGCGAAATGAAGCGGCGCCTCGAAGAGCGCAAGCTGGTAGAGCGCGCCAAGGGGCTTCTGCAGCAGCGCTTCGGTCTGACGGAAGAGGAAGCGTATCTCCGCCTGCGCAATGAGTCGCGGCGCGTGCGTCGTCCCATGAAGGACCTGGCCGAGGCGATCATCCTCACGGAAGATCTGGCGCGCAAACCTGACGCCGCAGACGGCCAGGGCACGGCGTAGCGCAATCGAACACTCGTGCTACTTTGCAACGAGTGAAAACACTGCAAGTATCATGCGTCCAGATGCACTGGGCGACCGACATCGACCGCAACCTTGAAACCAGCCTGCATTACTTGAACGAAGCCGCGCGCGCCGGCAGCCGGGTGGTGCTCCTGCCGGAAGCGAACCTCACTAGTTATTACTTTCCTTATCTGATCGAAGTGAAGCCGGAGCAAGTGCAGCGTGCGCTCGATACCGTGTGTGCCACGGCGAAAGAAAAAAACATGTGGGTGATCGCGGGCACCATCGAGCGGCGTGGCGACTCCGACCGTTTTCTGAACATCGCGCACGTTATCTCGCCAGATGGCGCGATCGTGTACGAGTACGCCAAGGTGAACATGGCCGGGCGCGACGAGAAGAAGTACTGCCGCGGCGGCGATAAGCTTGCACTTTTCGACGTCGACGGCACGCTTTGTACGCTCGCCATCTGCAGGGATGGGCGGCACCCGGAGCTGTATCGCATTCCGGGCATGGCAGGTGCGCAGATTTTCTTTCATCCATCGTGCAGCTCCGACGAAATCGAGGCAGTGGCGTGGAAGCGCACCTCCGGACGCGCGCAGCAGCCCGCAGGTCCGAGCACGAAAATGTTCCACTGCGTCGCGAACACCGTGGGCCAGTCGCCTGACGGCAAACAAACCTCGAGCGGCGCTTCGTTTATCCGCGAGCCGAACGGCATTCCGCTAGCCGAAGCCGGTTACTATCAGGAAGAAATCATCACGGCGGTGCTCGATTTGGAGCGCGCCGACCGCGCGTACGTGCTCGACAGCATGCAGAACCCGCCGTTTCTACAACCGTACTGGCGCGACGTGGTGAAGCAGGTCCGCGCTCGGAAAGACCTCCGCCCGGAATAGCGAATAACTCACAAGCTCCGAAGCGCGCGAAGGTCCTGTGGGGCAGGCAGTCGTGCTGCCCGCCCTCGCCCGCAAGCGAGCGATCTGCCCTATGCGGACGGCGCGTAAGCGTGTTTGGTTTGCGGCGGCTTCTCAACCTGCGGCCGATTGGCAATCGGCTTCTCGCTGGGCCTACTCGAACCAGCCCTCGCCCGGCTTTCTATACTGATACGCCGCGCTCTCGTTCAACTCCACGCCCAACCCCGGCGCATCCGGCACGCGCACACGCCCGTCCCGGATCAGCGTGCCCTCATAGCCGCTCGCGATGGCATCGAAAAACGGCACGCTTGCCGCATGCCATTCGAGCGCGAGCAGATTCGGAATCGCCGCGCACAGATGCACGCCCGCCATGGTTCCGATAGGCCCGCTGATGTTATGAAGCGACAGATTCACGTAGTGCATGTCAGCAAGATTCGCGATCTTGCGGCCTTCCCATAAGCCCATCTTCTGCACGTCGGGCGCGAGCACTCGTAGACCGGCTTCGGTGATTAACCGTTCGAAGTCGAGCGGAAAATAATGATTTTCGCCCGTGGCGATGGTGGTGCGCGTGTTGCGTTGCACTTCACCGATGGCGCGAATGTTCTCCGGCGGGACCGGGTCCTCGAACCAAGCCAGCCGATGCGGCTCAACCGCGCGCGCGAGACCGATGGCGGCCTCCACGCCGTAGTTCCAGTGGCAATCGATCGCGAGACCGACCTCGATACCGACCCCTTTCCGCACAGCAGCGACGAGCGACTCCGCATAATCGATCTCGGCCGCGCTGAGCTCGCGATTGTACTCGTCGGTTTCGTAGGGCGTGGGCACGTCGACGTCGAACTTGAGCAGCCTGAAACCCCGCCCTGCCATTTCGATGGCGCGCGCGGCGTACGATTCGGGTGTGAGGTGATCCTGCGATGACGCGTCCCATCCGTGGTGTTTCACACTGACCACCGCCTTGTGCGCTGCTTCGCGTTCGCTCGCCGCTTGCCGCAGCATCCACGCAGGCGTGCGCGGCACCAGCAGCGGCGTAATGCTCTCGAGCGCCTCGCCCGCGTGGCAATCGGCGTAGATCGGAACCTCATCGCGGTATTTGCCACCGAGGATCTGCCACACCGGCACACGCAGACTCTTGCCGAGAATGTCCAGCAGCGCGCACTCGATGCCGCCGATCGCGTGATACATCAATCCGGGCGATGCGTGGACGCAGCTTGCGCGCAGGCGGCGCAGTAGGCGGTCTATCGAGCACGGATCCTCGCCAATGAGGATGTCGCGAAATTCGCGAACGACGCCGGTCAGACCCGGGCCGAGAAATGCTTCCCCCCAGCCGGTGATCTTCTCGGCGGTTTCGATCTTGACGATAGTCCAGTCGAAATTCGACTCTAGTACCGCGGTCGTAACGTTCGTGATGCGCATGCGGGAACCCGCATTTTAGCGTGTGACTCGCAAAGCGCGGCCCTGCGCAATTGCAACTCGCTTGCAGATTCTTGTTGACATGCCATCGAGGGTCTATTAATCTAAGACCAATTGAGTCCGATATAGCATCGGGCTCAAATTTCGCTGCAGACAAACTAAAAGGGACCTAAGCGGACGGCTTTTGGCGAGGCGCCGCGAAGATCCCTTGCTATCGACAACCCTAGGGCTGGCGATTTCCCTCATTATAATGCCGCGTGTTGGCGGGGAACGCTGGTCCTCTCGATTCAACGGGAGAATGGATGAGGATCAAAATCACGCGCTGGGCGGCCATGGGGACGTTGGCCGCTTACTCCGCGATAGGCAGTCGCAGCTACGGTATTGCCCATGCGCAGGACCTGACGCGGCGTAACGTGGTGAGCCGTCCGGCGCCGCAGACGCAGGGCTCGCAGCCGGTGTGGCGGTTCGATATACCGGCAGGACCGCTCGGTCCAGCTATAACAGGATTCGAGCAGGTGACCGGAATCGCGGTTACAGCTGCCAACGATGGCATCCTCACCCTGCAGGGCCCGGGTGTTTCGGGTACTTACACGGCCGAGCAGGCGTTACGAAAACTTTTGGACGATACCGGCGTTATGTATCGGCTTGCAGCGTCGAACACCGTGTCGCTCGAACTGGCGGGCGTCGCAATTTCAGTTGACGTCACCGCCGCGATAGACGCGCTGGCGACCGCCTCGCCGAAATACGCCCAGGCGCGGCTCGATACGCCGCAGACGATCACGGCCGTTTCTCAGAAGGTAATGCAGGAGCAGGGTGTCACTACGCTGCGGGACGCGCTGCGTAACGTGGCGGGGATCAGCCTGGCGGCCGGCGAGGGCGGCGCGCAAGGCGACAATCTCACAATCCGCGGCTTCACCGCGCGCAACGATCTGTTCATTGACGGCATGCGCGATTTCGGCAGTTACTATCGCGACCCGTTCAATACGGAAGAAGTGGAAGTGCTGCAGGGCCCGTCGTCGGTGACGTTTGGGCGCGGTTCGACGGGCGGCGTTGTGAACCAGTCCTCCAAGACGCCGGGGCTGTCGCGCTTTGTTTCGGGCGACATGGATTTCGGTACCGACCGCACAGGGCGCGCAACGCTCGACATCGACCAGCCGCTCCCCAAGCTTGGGCCGGGCGCGGCTTTCCGGCTGAATCTCATGGCGGACGCGGGCGGCGTCGCCGGGCGCGATGTTGCGGAGAACCGTCGCTTCGGCATCGCTCCGTCCCTCGCGCTGGGCCTCGGTTCAACGACGCGTTGGACGTTCAGCTACTTTCACCAGAACGCGGACGACATTCCGGACTACGGCATTCCCTGGCTGTTCAACGGTCCCGCTCCCGTGCCGCATAACAACTACTACGGGTTCGCGCACGGCAATTACCTGCGCACGAACGACGATATCGGAACGATCCGCACCGAGCACGACGTGAACGCGCACGTCTCGCTGCGCAACCAGGTACGCTATGC
>JAICMB010000380.1 GCA_025929455.1 Bryobacteraceae bacterium
AGTCCGGCATGAAAAAGAAGCGGCTCGTCATCTCGGACCAGGAAATGACTGAACTCCAGATTAATCTCGGGGACGAACAGCGCCAGACGGTAGATCTCAGGCGAATTTCAGTGGTAGTGACCACGGGCTCTCCTTCTTGCACTAGCTGGCTCGCGTTGCGATTCGCGGTCCGGTACCTAACGCACCCACCGGACCGGTGCTTGTTCAGTATAAAAGAAATGCGTGGGGAACGGCCTTGAACATTCCGAGCGGATGACGCGCGACTCGGAAAGAGCTTGGTTGGGCTGGTCTCGTTTCGCTTGTGTCTGGTGCGGATTCTTTCACCATAGGCTACAGCGATGGTGTCCGCGCGGACATCCAAGAAATCGTACTTTAGATATGGGATCAACTCCTTTCGTTGGGCTCTGCGCCGCAGGATCACCTCTTCGCAGCGCTAACCCGCGCTGAACGAATCATTCGTTGATCGCTCCACTGTTGACTAAGCGCCCGCGCTACTTAGCCTTGTGTCGGGCAGACCCCAGGTCTGCCCGACCTGGGCCACCCCTCTCTCCTAATGACCGGTCGCCCCACGGCGCACCAGCATCAACCGCGTGTCCACCGGAACCCCGCCGTTCACCTGAACGTAGACGATCGCCTCGAACGGCGGCATCCGGCTCGTCTTCGGAAGACCCATTCGCGCCAGGATCTCCGAAACCCTGGCAGGAGTGGAAACGAACTCCGCCGCCGCCTGCGTGCCCAGCGTCCCCGTGCCGGCCAGGATCACGACCCGGCGGTCGGGATTGATTCCGCGGACGAGCGCCACCACGCCATACTCGTACCGAATCGGCCTCTTGGTCGACCCGAAATAGAAGGGCTCCTCACCTGGACGCGGATGTAAATTAATAATGCCGACCTGCCCCGTCCGCGGTTCCGCATTGTAGGGCTTGAACCGGAACTCCTGCAGCCATGGCCTGTCCGCCATCGTGACATTCTGTTCCGGCGAGCCGATCAGAATGAGGTTACTGTGCCTCGCATCGTCCCAATTTAGCAACTGCGCGCGTTTGACCCTCATCTCCGCGCCGAATCGCGCGAAAACCCTGGTCAACTCATGGACCGCGATCACCTCTCCCGTGCCCGTATACGAATCGTCGATTGCCTCCACCGGATCCGCACCCTCGTGAAAATACCGCAATGTTTCGGCTGAAGAGCCGACAAACCGCGGATTGCTGAACACAACCAGTGGAGTGTTCGGACCCTGAATAAAATCGTGCCAGAAAAGCCGCAGGACCGATTCCGGCGCGACCGACGCTTTCCGCAGGACGAGGAAGCCGACGGTCGACCCCGCGATCAGCAGGATCACGGCTAGCGCGATTGTTCGCCACCGGCGGTGTGGCGTTTCAGCCGGCTGTGGACTCGCCGCGGCTGGAACCGGCGGCGCCTGCACGGGCGCTCTGTAATGACACTCGAGCACGTAAGAACCCTTCGGGATCTCCAGGACCACCGCATCACCGGCGCCCTCCTGCACGTAGTACTCGGAGAGCTTGGTCCGCAGTCGCCCGGTCTGGACCCGCACCGTCGAATCCACGCGGGGGTCGAAATCCGCCCGGCGGCCCAGCCCCAGCGTCGCGATCTCATGCTCCTTGGGCGGCCCCGACCTGTCGACTGTCCTCGCCGCGTAAAACGCGAGCAGCTTCCGCAGCATTTCCGAGCTGCCCAGTGCCCGGCTGTGCAGGATCTTCTCGACGTGTGCCCGCACGTCCGTCTCGGTAGGCGCGACACGGCTGCCGGGAACGGCGAGATCCCCTATATCGGTTGCGTTTCCCACGTTACCAACCGTTTCATACGCATCATATCACTCGCTAACGAAACGCCTCCGGCCTACAATTCAGTCGTCATGAACATTGCAAGCTCACGCCGCCCCGCTTGGGCTCTGCTCCTGGTCGCGGCTCTTCCGCAGGCCTTCGGCCAAGCCACGTCGGGGACGGTCACCGGCTTAGTGACGGATCCCTCCGGTGCCGCTGTCCCCGGCGCCAAAGTCACGGTTAGCGAAATCAACAAGGGCGTCAATTTCAGCACCACGACCAACGATCTTGGGTATTACACCCACGCGCGGATACCTGCCGGCGTGTACAACCTGAGAGTCGAAAAGACCGGGTTCAAAGCATTCGTTCGTGAAAATATTATCCTTTCCGTAGACTCGACAGTCCGTGTAGACGTCCCACTCGGTCTGGGACAGGTCTCCGAAGAGGTGGTGGTTACAGACGCCGCGCCCATCCTGAAAAGCGAACGTGCCGACGTCAGCACGGTCATCGAAAATCAGATGATCACCCAAATCCCGACCATTGGCCGTAACATCGCTAACCTCCAGCTGCTGGCGCCGGGCGCGTACCGGGAACCGGGGCAGACCGGCCTTGCGGAGAACCCCCAGGGTTCGGTTTCCATCAGCTCCAACGGCCAGCCGAACGGCGCCCGCAATATGCAACTGGATGGCGTCGACAACAACGAGAACGTCCTGGGCGGCAACGTTGTTATCCCGAACCAGGATTCCGTCCGGGAATTCAAGGTGACCACCGCGAGTTGGGATGCCGAGTTCGGCCGTGCGGGTGGCGCACTCACCCAGATCGAGACCAAGTCCGGCGATAACACGCTGCACGGCTCCGCGTTCGAGTACTTGCGAAATAACCTGACCAACGCCCGTAACCCGTTCACCGAACCGAAGGGCGCCCCGCCGTTCAAGTGGAACCAGTTCGGCGGCACATTGGGCGGGCCGATCAGAAAGAACAAGACCTTCTTTTTTGGCGATTACCAGGGCCAGCGGCAGCGACTTGGCAACAGCGCCTTCGGCACGGTCCCGACGCCCTTGATGCGCCAAGGCGATTTCAGCGAGTTGCGCGACAACAGGGGCAACCTCATCCCGATCTTCGATCCCCTCACCGGCGACGCGAACGGCGTGGGACGCCAGCCCTTCGAGAATAATCGGATTCCCGCCGATCGCATGAGCGCCATCGCCAAGAACCTGCTCGCGTTGCTACCCTTGCCAACCGTTCCGAACGCCATCGAGAATAATCTGATCGCCACGGGCTCCACGCGCTTCGACACCAACCAGTACTCCGGCCGCGTCGACCACTACCTGGGGCAGAGCACGCGCTTGTTCGGCCGCTTCATTTATTTCGGTTCGGAGCTATTTTCGCCGCCTATCTATGGCGTTCTGGCAGGCGGTCCGTCGCTGCAGGGCGGCGTCGGCGGAAACTCCACCGCACGGAACGAGAATCTCTCCATCAACCTGAACCACATCTTTACACCTACCTTGCTGATGGACGCGCGATACGGCTACTCACATTACCGTGTACAGGTATTGCAGGCCGATGCAGGCACAGACCTCTCCACAGAGGTCGGGATTCCCGGCATCAACATGGGCGATATCAATACGAGCGGTCTCTCGCGTATCAACGCCAATGGGATCGGCGCCTTCAGCATGGGCGGCTCCGCCGCATGCAACTGCCCTCTCAATGAGGTAATGAACCACCACCAATGGGCGAGCAATCTGACCTGGATCAAGGGCAGCCACACGGCCAAATTCGGCGCGGACATCCGCAGGTACAAGAACCTGCGCATTACCAACGCGGCGCGCCGAGGCACCTTCAACTTCGACCCGGGCATCACCGGATCGGCGGCCGTCGCAAACTCCGGATTCGGAACCGCGAGCCTCTTCCTGGGGCTCGCCACCAATTTCAGCCGGCAGTTCAACCTTAAGCAGGACGTAGGAAATGAATTCGAGACCCACGTTTTCGGCTACGCGCAGGACTCCTGGAAGATTACATCCAAGCTGACCCTTAACTATGGGCTGCGCTACGAGATCTATACGCCGCCGTCTACGCCCACGGGCGCGGGCTCTAACTTCGACATCACCACAGGCATGGTTCTGATCGCCGGCGTCGGCGACGTCTCCAACCGCGTCAACGTGCGGACGAAGAAAACCAACTTTGCCCCGCGACTCGGCCTCAGCTACCTGCTAACCGACAAGACCGTCATCCGGGCAGGTGTTGCGCGAAGCTTTTTCCCGAATGTGTTCAACATTCTCATCTCGGGAAGCTACCCGCTCATCGGGAACCAGCAGATCCTCAATCAGACCATCTACAGCCCGGCTCTGAATATCGCCGACCAGCGGCCCGGATTCACCTTCCCGACCATCCCGTCCTCCGGCACGTTCCCGCTACCCGTCGGCGTCGACATCACCTTCAACCC
>JAICMB010000446.1 GCA_025929455.1 Bryobacteraceae bacterium
ATCAAAGTTCACCCCCAACAGGAGAAGCTCCTGAACGTCACCGAGTACGGTTGGTAACTCTATCACAACTCGCCTGCGCGCGACAGGCCCATGCGAAATGCCCATGCGAAATGCTGTCGCTAGACGCTTTTGGCCAGACCACGTTCAAAAAACTCGAGTAAGTCACGCGCGAGCGGGGCCGCGTACGTTTCGCAGCCGAGCGAAGTATCGAAACAGAGTTCGGCGGCATGCAGCGCGTGGCGGTTGAGAGGGAGCGCCGCCGCCAGGCGGGGGGTGAATCCGTGCGAAACGAATTCAAGCATCAGATCGGGATCGGGACCGTACAACTTGTCACCGGCGATCGCGTGTCCCATGTGCGCGGCGTGAACGCGAATCTGATGCATGCGGCCGGTGCGGGGATGAACGCGCACCAGCGTAAATCCGCCCGCTTGCGCTAAAGGGACGAACAGAGTTTCGGCGGGCTTGGCGTCGACACCGTTGACACACTGCCGCGCCGCAAACGATGATGTGATGTCGCGCCCGAGCGGTCCGGAGATAACGCGCTCAGCATCGACACTGCCGCACAGAATTGCTAAATAGGTTTTGCGGACGCGCCGCTGCTGTACGGCCGTTTGCAGGCGCGATGCGGTGGCGCGATCGCGCGCGAGCACAACGATGCCGCTGGTCTCCCGATCGAGGCGGCACGGCATGTGTAGAGTCTCCGCTCCGAGAAACTCGCGGCAGGCGCCGATCAGGCTCGACCAGGGGCCGTGCTTGGAAGGATGGCATACCACGAACGGCGGTTTGTTGATGGCCAGAATGCCGGGCGTTTCCACGACAATCCACGAACGCAGTTCTTCTGGCGTAATAGACCAACCCCAAGCGGCCGCGGGCATGCTGACTTCAGCGTAGCGGGCAGCAATGATAGCGTAAGGTCATGCGCACATTCCTGCTTGCAACGAGCGCGGCTGTATTGTGCTGTATGACGCTCGCTTCCTGTTCGAGCGAGCCGCCGAAACCAAAGGAGCCGGAAAAGCCATCGCCGCCGGTCACCGGCCGGCAAGCATTTCAGCAAACATTCCCCTCCGCGCGCACCTGGGCCGCGGATGCACAGCCGGCCCTGCTACAGAGCATCAATCTCACCGAGGTTCCAACCAAGGACGGCAAGGCCGGCGCGTGGCAGTCGATCTTCATTTCCCCATCGCGCGGTCAAGCGCGCATGTACACGTGGTCGGCAACGGACGCACCGGGCAATTTGCACAAGGGCGTCTTCGCGGGTTCGCAGGAGCCGATCGGCGATCACAAACCGTTTCTCGTGGTAGCGCTGAAGACCGATTCGGACCAGGCCTATCAGATCGCGGTACAGCACGCTTCGGAATACTTGAAGAAAAATCCGGGCAAACCGGTAGTGATGCTGCTGGAGATGAATAGCCGCTTCCCGGATTTGACTTGGCGGATCATTTGGGGGCAATCGGTGGGAGCGAGCGAGTACTCGGTGTTCGTTGACGCAACCACGGGCAAGTTTCTGGAGCGGCTGAGCGGGTAAGGCGGCGCGATAACGTCATGTATTTATCATTGAACCGGCAACTCACTGCGGGACGGCTGGACTGGCCAGAGTTCGCGGCGCTCGCGTCGAAAGTAGGTTTTCCGGGCGTAGATGTGATGCTGGACGCGTCCATGCAGGACGGCGTCGAGAAGACCCGCGCGATGCTCGAACGATTGCGCGTGCGTCCGGCGGCGATCGACTTCCCCGTGGAGTTTCGCAAAGACGAAGCGGCGTTCGAGGCGGGCCTGCCGAAGCTCGAACACGCTGCGCAGTTTGCCGCCGCCATCGGATGCCCGCGCATGGTGACGTGGATCATGCCATCGAGCACGACCCCCAAGGATGAGCTGCGGAGCATTTACAAAAAGCGTTTCACCGAGAGCGCGAACATCCTGGCACGCTCGCACGCGCGCCTGGGGCTGGAGTTCCTCGGACCTCTGCAGTTGCGGCGCATGTATCCGCACGAGTTCATCTGGCGCATGCCGGAGATGCTGGCGTTCGCGAAAGAGTGCGGACCGAACGTCGGGCTGCTGCTAGACGCGTGGCACTGGCATCACGCCGGCGCGACGACGGATGACATTGTGCACGCGGGCAAGGAGCGCATTGTCCATGTACACTTCGATGACGCGCCAAACCTGCCGCCGGAGCAAATCAAGGACAACGAGCGCCTGATGCCCGGCGAAGGCGTCATCGACCTGGTTGGTTTTCTCCACGCGCTACGGAAAATCGGTTACGAGGACGCGCTGAGCGTGGAAGTATTCGGTCACGGCCTGAAAGACATGACGCCGGAGCAAGGCGCGCGCATGGGATTCGAGACCTCCCTCGCTGTCCTGAAGCGCGCCGGAATTCGCGACGCCTAGGCCGGCTGCACAAATCCGAGTGGGGCGGCCGGTCTTGCCGGCTGCCCATGCCCGGGTTGAGGCCGAAACTTGTAGCGGCGCCGCGCGTGGGGCACTTGGCAACCTGCGGCCGATTGTCAATCGGCCTCGTCCGCCGCCGTACAATTCTGGTCCGGTCTGCCCTCGTTTCTCCCGAAAGCCACTTCCTCGTAGCTCATGCCCGGGTTGACGGTTGGCCACTCCAGACCCCCTCGTCCATCGCAGCGCAGATATTGCAGCCCGCCGCTTAAGCGTCCCCTCATGAACGCGTTCTGCAGCGGTTCTCCGGGCCGCGGCTCGCGCGCCCTACGCCAGCGCCGCCAACGTATCGCGCGCCACCTGCGATACATCTCCCTGCGCGTTCTCGCACAAACCCGATATCTCCCCCGCCAGCCCGCGCAAACCGAGCTGGGCCGCGGTTGCAATGGCGCACGCGGCGAGCCATTCGTCGCCGCACCGGATCAATTCACGGATCGCGGTCTCGGGGTCCCGCGGAGCGATATCAAACAACGCGCGCGCGGTGCGGCCGCCCTGCCCCGGGTCTTCAAGCAGCGGCACGACTATACGCTTCAGATCGCGGTCGAGCAGATTGTCAAGAAACTCCAGCGCTGCCGTAGCTTCATCGTGATCGCCGCGTTCGACCGCCAGCCACGCCGCGTACACCTGCTTCGGCGGATAGCGCAGTCCGAGCAGCCGGAACAGCCTCTCGAGCGATGCTTTGAGCCGCTCTTCAAGCGTTGCCACCAGCAGTCCCGCCGGCGTATGCGGCTTGCGGTACTCGCGGAATGCCGCGAGCGACGCGTTCATCTCGGAGTAGTAGCGCGCTTCGTTGAGCACCTGATCGGTCACCGGGACGGCGCCGTAGTTAAGATTCGGCGCCGATTCGCGCAGCCGGTTGAGCGCACGCAGCACCGCACCACGGATAGCGAGGTTCGAATGACCCAGGTCCCGCAGCAGCGTGTCGACGCTGCGTTGGTCGCGAATGAGCCGCAGCACGCGTGGGATCTGCACGCGCACCTTGAGCGGTACGCCAGGATCGTCCAGCACGTCGCCTAAGGTCCCCGTAATGCGCGGGCCATATTGCGCGAGCGCTTCAATAGCGGCGCCCCGCACGCGCGCGTCCGGAAGTTTCTCAAGGATGGCCGGAACATCCTCGCGCCTGCCGAGTGCGCCGGCGGTTTCCAACGCCGCCGTGGACACGTGCGGATCGTGGTCGCGCAGGAGAGCCGCAAGCGCGCCATCACCATCGGGCGCGGCGCGCAGCGCGATGGCTGCTAGCGCGCGCCTATGCGGATCATCAGACGCACTTGCCTGCGCCAGCCATTGCGGCGTGAAGAGTTCGCCGGCATGCTCACTGGCCAGC
>JAICMB010000003.1 GCA_025929455.1 Bryobacteraceae bacterium
CACAAGATCGATCCGCAACTCGACCGCGAGCGCGCCAAGGTGGTGAACGATCTGCTCTACACCGGCGCGGTGAAGGCCCTTGCGCTCGTCGATCGCCCGCAAGTGACAAAGTGCGGCGCCACCAACGCAACTGGCGATGAACTGATCACGGACGGGCGCATCGCCGTTGTTGAGTTCTGAGCGGCGGCGCGTCAGCTTAGATTCCGAACCGTCATTTCGATCAGCTTGCGAGTGCCCGCGTACGGATCGGGGCCGCCCTCCCATTCCATCGAGTAGTAGCCTTTATACCCGCTGGCCTTGGCAATCGCGAACGTCTTGTCGACATCCACGCGGTACACTTTCGCGCCGTCCACTTCGGAATCCTTCACGTGCGAGATGTTGTAGGCGTGCGCGAACATCGCGCGCACCGCATCATAGTTGTAATCCGGCCCGCCGAGCAGCATGGAATTACAAAAATCGGGCAGCGCGTGCAGCCACGGCGTCTCGGCACGCTCGATCACCTGCACGATGAACTGCGCCGATTCGCTGCGCGGATCGTCGTTTTCGAGATTGATTACGACATTGCGCTTCTCGCCGTACTGCGCCACCGCTCGCAAGCTGTCGGCCGCGCGTTCCACGTCCGGCTTGCTGTCCTTCGCCGGGCGAATGCTCACGCGTATGCTCGGGCAATCGAGCGCCACCGCCGCATCGACCCAGCGCTTGGCATCCTCGACTGCAGACGCGCGCTTCTGCGCATCAGCATCGTAGACGCTCGTGCGCGTGCCGACCGGCAGATTAATGATGCGCACGTGCACGTCGTCCGCCGCCTTCTTCAACTGCACCAGATACGCCGGCTCCGTAGACGGGAAATGCTCTCCGAGCAACTCCACGTTATGCACGTTGAAGCGCTCCACTACCATTTTCGGAAACGCGGTCAGCGGCATCGGAATCGGGCGATTCGGGCCAGAATGCACGATATCATCGCGAAACGGATACGACGCCACCGCGATGCGCTCACGCGGTGCAACCGGGAAGTGAATATCAGGCGCCTTCGCAAACAGCGAACGTGCGCTTCCGGCTAGCAAAATGCCCCCGGCGCTCTTGAGCAACTCGCGACGATGCATCATAGAAGTAAGGCGATCAACAGAAATGCCAACCCATCAAGGAATCGATCAGGATGTAGACCTGAAGACAGTTTACGATGCCGTCATTGTCGGATCCGGTGCCGCGGGCGGCATGGCCGCACACGTCCTCACCTCTCACGGATTGAAGGTCCTGCTGCTCGAAGCCGGCAAAGACCTCAACGTGACCAAAGAATTGAAATCCATGCAGTGGCCCTACGACCACCCGCGCCGCGGAGCCCTGCCCCCCACCTATCACGCGCTCGGCTACAACGAATACAACATTCGCAACCCACCCTACGCCGCGGGCATGCGCTATCCGCACGTGCAGTCGTACGTGCAGGGATGGAACGGCGCCGACTACAGCAAGAACATTCTCGTAGACGAAAAGGAAAATCCTTACACCGGCACCAAGTACGCATGGGTGCGCGCGCGCTGCATCGGCGGCAAGACCAACATCTGGGGCCGTCTCGCGCTGCGCCTCTCCGATTACGATTTCAAGGCCGCGTCGCGCGACGGCTTTGGCGAGGACTGGCCCATCTCCTACGCCGATATCGCTCCCTACTACGACAAAGTAGATCTCTACTTAGGGGTGTCCGGCCATAAAGAGAATCTGCCGTATCTGCCGGACAGCCTTTTTCAGCGTGCCATTCGCCTCACCCCCGCCGAAATCAAGCTGCGCGAGAGCCTCGGCAAAATGGGCCGCGTGCTCACGCCCTACCGCGCCGGCGTTACGACTGACGGTCTGAAGCACAACAAGTACCGCAGCCGCTGTTATGGCCGCGGCGCATGCGACCGCCGCACCGGCGGATGCGACATACATGCCGCTTTCGATTCGCCAACCGGCCTCATCTGGCCCGCGCTCGACACCGGCAACCTCGTCCTGCGGCCCAATTCGACGGTTTACGAAGTATCGGTCGACAAAAATACCGGTAAAGCACGCGGCGTCAACTTCATCGACAGCGAAACGCGGAAAACGTATGAAGCCCGCGGCAAGGTTGTCATCCTGGCCGCGTCCACGCTCGAATCCGCGCGCCTGCTGCTGTTGTCCAAATCAGCGCAGCATCCCAACGGGATCGCGAATTCCAGCGGCCACGTCGGGCACAACTTCTGCGAGCACATCATGGGGCCCGGGATCACCGGTCTCGTAAAGAACCTCGTCGGCAAGCCGCGAACACTAGATGATGGCAAGCCCGGCAGCTTCTACGTCGCGCGCTTCCGCAACCTCGCCGATAAGCAAAAGAATTTCATTCGCGGTTATGGGTTCGAAGGGAGCAGCGGCTGCCCCATGATTCCCGGCAACATTTTCGATACCCCGGGCTTCGGCAGCGATTACAAGAAGGCCGTACGGGACCACGCCGGCGCATACATCAGCATGGGCGCGTTTGGCGAGGTTCTGCCGCGCTACGAAAACTACGTGGCCATCGATCCGAATGTGAAGGATAAATGGGGCGTGCCGGTGCTTCAGTTCCACTACAAGTTCGGCCCGAATGAGAAAGCCATGGCCGCCGATATGGCGGACTCCGCGCGCGAAATGTTCGAGGAAGCGGGGATCGAAATCATCAACGTGCAGCGCCGCGAGCTTACCGAAGGCTGGTCCATTCACGAATTGGGAACTTCGCGCATGGGCAACGATCCGAAGAAATCCGTCGTCAATCAATTCCAGCAGTGCCACGACGTCAAGAATCTTATGGTCGTGGACGGCAGTACGCACGTAAACGCGTCCTGCCAGAACCCGACCTGGACCATCATGGCGCTGGCGTGGCGATCCTGCGATCACATTGCGGACCAGCTTAAGAAAGGGGAAGTGTAATGGAAGATCAATCGAGACGGGAGCTGTTCCGGATCGTGGCGGGCGCCGCTGTTGCCGTACCCGCAATGGCGCAGCAGGCGCAACAACAGGCGCCGGCCCCGAAGTTCTTCACGCCCGAAGAATTCAGAATGGTCGACGAGTTGAGCGAAATCATTATTCCCGCCGACGACCATTCGCCCGGCGCGCGCGCCGCCGGCGTTGCGGGGTACATCGACAAGGAAGTCGCGGAGGCGTTCATCGACACGCCGCGCAGCGACTGGCGCGAAGGGCTGAAGCTAGTCGACAATCTTTCCCGCGAAATGAACGGGAAGCCATTTCTCGAAGCGACGCCCGAGCAGCGCGTCGACGTCGTTACACGTATGGCCCGGAACGAGAAGCATCCGAAAAGCAAAGAAGAGATTTTCTTTTCCGTGGTGAAGCATCGTACCGCGCACGCGTACTACACCTCCGATATCGGCATCCACAAGGAAATCGAATACAAAGGTAACGTTCTGTTGAATCAGTTCGTCGGATACGATGCGGGTTCCGTGCCCGTCCACGCTACGCCCGTGCCTCCACCGCCGGAATCGTAGGGGCGGTACGGAAGCGTGACCGGCAGGGAGGCGGCTCTCGCTCGGTTACCATAATTGTTAGCTGTAAGAATGCATACATATCGCGCACGGCCGCGCAAGATTACCATTCTATTGGCGCTCATCGTTTGCGTATTCTTCTTCGCGAGCGCGTTCGCCGCGGCCACGCACGATCATCCGGTCAAATCGCATTCGTGTGAGCTTTGCCACTGTGGCCCGGTGCTTACGGTTATCAGCCCGCGAACGGGTATCCTACCGCCGCAAGCCGCCGAATGGCGCAGCATCACCGACGAGACCAGCAGTTCCGCGAGCGCCCCCACCCGCATTGCGGGTACGCGCGCTCCTCCCGCTGCTTCGTTCTAATTTCCGAACGAAGAAAACAGAAGGGAGCTTTTACGATACACATGCGACTTTGGAGCGCTACGATCGCGGCGCTCGTGATTGCCATGCCGGCGATGGCGGGCGTGCCACCACAAAATGCCGGGACCTCGGGAACCGTCGACGTACTCGTTACCGATCCGTCGGGCGCGGTGATCCCCGGCGCGACCGTTAAGATGACGAACCCCGTTACGGGCTACCAAAAAACGGCCGCGACCGATGCGACCGGCGCGGCCCACTTCACAACCGTTCCGCCCAACCCCTATCACGTGCAAGCGACGATGGCGGGGTTCCAGCCTGCGTCCCAGGATGTGCAGGTGCGCTCGTCCGTGCCCGTCAATCTGACAGTTAAGCTCCAAGTGGCGGCGGCGACTGAAACGGTCGAAGTACATTCCGAGGCCAATGACATTCTGGAGCCTGTGCCTTCGCCGCACACCGATGTGGACTCGACGTTGATTGCGAAGCTGCCGACGCAGGACATCGGCCAGGGCATCACGGATGTGCTGTCCCTTTCCGTTCCCGGCGTCGTCAAAGATTCCAACGGCTTTATACACCCGCTTGGCGATCACGCGGAGACGCAGTATTCCGTCGACAACCAGCCAATTACGAATCAACAGAACAAGCAGGCGTCGAATCAGTTCCCGGTGAACGCGTTCCAATCGTTCGAAGCGGTGGAAGGCGGCATCCCGCCGGAGTATGGCGACAAAGCAAGCCTGGTGGTGAACGCCATTACGCGATCCGCACTTAGTGCGACGAAGCCCTTCGGCAGTTTCTCTACGTACTACGGATCGTTCGGACAGGTCGGTGAGAACGCTTCTTTCGGCATCGGCACGCCCCGCCTCGGAAACTTTTTCGCCGCCAACTCACAGCGCAGTGGGCGCTATCTCGATACGCCGGAGTTCGAGCCGATGCACGACATCGGCAACAGCGAACAATTTTTCGATCGCTTCGATTATCTGCTGACGCAAAACGACACGTTGCACGCCAACTTCTTCATCGCGCGGTCCTGGTTTCAGATTCCCAATACCTATGACCAGCAGTTTGCGGGTCAGGACCAGCGTCAGCAGGTGCGCACGATCGATTTTTCTCCCGGTTGGGTACACCTGTTCGGCGCGACGACGATCCTGACGGTCACGCCATACTTTCATCGCGATCGCGTGCAATACTTCCCGAGCCGCGACATCTTCTCCGACCAGCCCGCCACTATCGCGCAGGACCGCACGCTCGAAGACGCCGGCCTGAAGGCCGACGTGGCATACGTGCACGGCATTCACAATGCCAAGGCAGGCGTTTAGGTCACGCGCACCGGCATCGATGAAGACTTCACATTCGGCATCACCGATCCCGCGTTTAACGCGCCCTGTCTGATGCCCAACGGCACCGTGGTAGCGTGCACGGTGCCGGGCGCCGCGCCGAACCCCCAGTTTCAACCCGGTCTCACACGGTATGATCTTACGCGCGGAGGCGGTCCGTTCCATTTTGCCGATAACGGCGCGATCAAGGAGTACGCGGCTTTTCTTCAGGACACCATTACGCTAGGCGGGTTCAGCATCATGGCGGGACTTCGCGGCGACATCTATCGCGGCATCACCGCCGACAACGCTATCGAGCCGCGCGTCGGAATTTCATATCTTGTCAAGCCCACGCATACCGTCCTGCGCGCATCGTATTCGCGCTTTTTCGAGACGCCGTATAATGAGAATCTGCTGCTTTCGAATCAGACCGGAATCGGCGGTCTCGCCGAAAATCCAGGCGAGTTCAGCGGGGCCGCATTGAAACCGGGCCGCCGCGACCAGTACCAAGCCGGCCTGCAGCAGGCGATCGGGAAGATTATCGTCGTTGACGGGTCGTATTTCTGGAAGTACACCGATCGCGCGTACGATTTTGACAATCTCTTCAACACGCCTATCGCGTTCCCCATCGAGTGGCGGAAATCGAAGATCGACGGCGTTACCGTCCGCATCAACCTCGCGAATCTTGGCGGCTTCAATGCGTACACCGTCATGGGTCACACGCGCGCCCGCTTCTTCGGACCCGAAGTCGGCGGGCTACTCTTCAACTCGCCGGTTTCAACAGGGGTGTTCCGCATCGATCACGATGAGGCTTTCGAGCAGACGACCAATCTACGGTATCAGTACAAGAAAAACGGGCCGTGGGTGTCGTTTACCTGGCGGTACGACAGCGGGCAGGTGGCCGGAAGCGTGCCCGATCTCGCGTCCGCCCTGGCGCTCACGGCGGATGAGCAGCAGACCATCGGATTCTTTTGCGGCGACGTCATGGCCACGCTTTCACGCCCGTTGACCGCGGCAGACTGCACGGCGCAGAACTACGGCGCCAAGCGCCTCCGCATTCCGGCGCCGGGCACCGAAAACGATGACACCAACCCACCGCGTATCGCGCCCCGTAATATGTTCGACGTGGGTGTCGGCACGGATAATCTCTTTCGTACGGATCGCTATCGTTGGACGCTGCAGCTCACCGCAGTTAACATAACTAACGAAGTGGCGCTCTATAACTTCCTATCTACGTTCAGCGGGACTCACTTTGTAACTCCACGCGCCTACCGTGCCGAGCTTGGACTCGTATTTTGAATGAATTTTCGCGTGCACCCGTAACCTTCGCTGTGCTTTTGTCGTTATGTAATTAAATCCCCGTTACGACGGCGGACGCTCACACCCCCTTCACCCACGAGCGTCCGCCGCCCCCTTCCTGATAGGCTCGCTCCATGTCCCCCAGTCCTGCGTTAACGCTTGCGCCCTCTCGCGTGCGCGCCGCAGTGTGCACCGCGATTCTCGCAGCCGCGGCCATACTCGCATGGCAGGCGCTCACGGTCCACTTCAATTACGGCGATGACTGGAGCGGCCTGTTCTATACCGGAGCGGGGATCAGGCAACCGCCCGCCGTAGCCGCCGAGCAGATTCGCACCGTTAACGACGGCCTTGGCTACGACGGTCAGTATTATCATTTCATCGCCCACGATCCGCTTCTCCTGCGTGGTTCCTCTGCCTACGTCGATAACCCGCGTCTACGCTGGCGGCGCATTCTCGTCCCGGCGCTCGCCTGCGCGTTCGCGTTCGGCCGCGATGAGCACATCGACAGCATGTACTTCGCGGTGATCGCCGCGTTCGCTCTGCTCGGCTCTTATTGGCTGGCGCGCTTTGCGCAGCAGCTTGGGTATTCTGCCGCGTGGGGGACCGCCTTTCTGCTCGTCCCCGCGACGCTCGTGTCCATCGATCGCATGACTACCGATGTCGCGCTCGCCGCATTGTGCGTTGGCTTCGTTCTGCATAGCCGCTCGACCGGGCGCGACGGCGTGCTGGTGACGGTGCTTGCGCTTGCACCGCTGGCGCGCGAAACCGGCCTCATCCTCATCGCCGCGTACGTGCTCGCGCAGGTTTTTCAGGGCAAATTTCGCCGCGCCGAGATGTTCAGCCTGGCGGCCGTCCCCGCGCTCGTTTGGTTCGGGTATGTTCATACTCAAACGGCTGCCGACGCTGAGCCCTGGCTCTCGCTGATCCCCTTGCGCGGCCTGCTCGGGCGAACCCTACACCTTTTTCCCGATCCGATGACCACGCCCTGGCTGCGCGATGCCGCCATTCTCGAATGTGTGGCACTCGCGGGAATCTGGCTGGCCCTTGCATTCGCTGTCTACGTCGCCGTGCGACGCCGCTTCGGCCCGCTCGAATGCGCCATCTGCCTTTTTGGAATCCTCGCTGTAGCGCTCGGGAAACCCGACATCTGGAGCGGCGCGTACTCCTTCGCGCGCACGCAAACGCCGCTGCTGCTTCTGCTCGCGATGTGGGGCGCGCAGGTTCGGATCTGGACCGCAACCGCCCCGCTCGCTCTCGAACTCCCGCGCATTTTCCTGCAGTTTGAACCCCAGGCGAAACAAATCCTGCACGGGCTCCGTTAAAATACCGGAATCACGTGCTTTTTCGCGGTCTCCTCGCTCTTGCCATCGCCGCCTCCATTACAGTGGCCGTCGTTCCCATTCACTTCACCGACATCGCGCCGGAAGCCGGGCTCACCATTCCCAACACCTACGGTGGCAAACTCCGCAAGGACTACATCCTCGAGACCACTGGCAATGGCGCTGCGATTTTCGACTACGACGGCGATGGCGCGAACGACATCTTCATCGCCAACGGCGCCACGCTTGACAGCAACGCGGCGCGTCCGCAGCTTTATCGCAACGACGGCCACGGCCATTTCAGCGACATCTCCGCGCGCGCGGGTTTCACTGCGACGGGCTGGGCGCAAGGCGTGTGCGTCGGCGATTATGACAACGACGGCCGGCCCGATCTGCTCGTCACCTACTACGGTCACAACCGCCTCTACCGCAACCAGGGCGACGGCACCTTCCGCGATGTCACCGCCAATGCGGGCCTGCCCGTCACCGGAACGCGCTACGGCTCCGGCTGCGCATTCACCGACTACGATCGCGACGGCAACCTCGACCTGTTCATCGCCAACTACGTCGATCTCGATCTGGCACACACGCCCAAGCCGGGCAGCGGTGGTTTTTGCGAGTGGAAAGGCATCGCCGTCATGTGCGGCCCGCGCGGCCTGCCACTCGCGCATAACGTGCTCTATCACAATGATGGCCGCGGCCACTTCACGGACATATCCGAAAAATCCGGCATTTTGAAGCCCGGTGGACGTTACGGGCTAGGCGTCGCGGCCGCGGACTTCGACAACGACGGCTGGCCCGACATCTATGTAGCATGCGACATGACACCCAGCCTGCTGTACCGCAATAACCACGACGGCACCTTCACCGAGCGCGGCGTGGAAGCCGGCGTCGCCTACAATTACGATGGTGCGTTGCAGGCGGGTATGGGCGTCGCCGTCGCCGATTACGACAACGATGGCCGCCTGGATGTTGCCAAGACCAACTTCTCCGGCGACCTAACGTCCCTTTTTCACAACGACGACGGCCGGTTCTTCACCGATGTGTCGCGCGAGGCCGGCCTCGGTGCGCACCAGTTCCTCGGCTGGGGCATTGCGTTTCTCGATGTGGATCAGGACGGCCGCAAAGACCTGCTTGTTGCCAACGGACACGTATACCCCGAAGTTCAGAACGCGACCGTTGGCGACAAGTATTTGCAGCCGACTTTGCTCTACCGCAACCTCGGCGGTGGAAAATTTCGCGACATCACCGCCTCCGCCGGTCCCGCGTTTGCCACTCCGCGCCCGGCACGCGGACTCGCATACGGCGATGTCGATGGCGACGGTCGCCCAGAGGTCGTCGTCGTCAACATGACTGCCACTCCCTCGCTCCTGAAGAACACTGCGCCCGCAGGCAACTGGTTTTCCGTGTCGGTCAAGGGCACCCGTTCAAATCGCAGCGGCATTGGCGCGCGTGTCACGATCGAAGCGGGCGATCACAGGCAGATCGACGAAATCATGAGTGGTGGCAGCTTCTATTCTCAAAACGAAATGGCCGCGTTCTTCGGCCTCGGGGCGGCCACGACGGTCGACCGCCTTGAAATACGGTGGCCCAGCGGCGCCATCAATGAGTGGAAGAATCTAGCGGCCAATCGCAAATTCATCGCCGTCGAGAAATAAGCCGGTCTCGCTCGAAGCCGCTTCGTTTCTCACGCTCCCTAAAAAGAATTAGGCACGAGTTGTGACCAAAAATATGCACTGCCAGTCCTGCCCGACTATCAACCGTACTGCCAGTACGGACCGTTAAGGACCCGCAAAAATAGCCGGCACGAAGCCGCCGGATTAGCCTTATAATCGCTTACCACGACGCACAGAAAGGAGGAGATTTACTTACGTATTCGCGGCGAACTACTCGTAAACATTAATTTCTGCCGCTGCTTTGCCATGAGTAGCGTGCAGCGCAAATATGGGTCCGAAAGAAAGGAGTGTTCCATGGACACTAGCAATACTTACAGGGTCCGTTGCCCGTTTGGTCAACTCCTGCCCTGGACGATGCTCGCTTTGACGCTCAGTCTGAACTTGGCCAAACCGGCTTTGTCCAACGACCTGAAATTCTCTTCGGCGCGGCTCTCACCTACGCCGTCTTTCGGAGGGGCTTTCGCGGTGGTACCTGGGAAGCCCATTTTTAAAGCCGCTGGAAATTTTGACAATCCGGCGGTAATGCCCGTACAGTCCTCGCCCTTTGGCGCGAGCTACGCGGTATGGAGCGCGCGATTTTGGCAGTGGGAGTTTTCACTGCCGGTCACCGCTCACCCACTTTTTGAGACGGCGGATTGCAGTGCCGGGCAGGCTGGCCATGTCTGGTTTCTCGGTGGGACTTTTCTTACCTTTTCGCCATCCCCAGGCGTTGTATTGGGGCAGGCGGACAGAACATGTGTAGTGCCGCCCGGAACGGCGCTGTTCTTTCCGGTTGTGAACAATGAGTGCTCCACCATTCCGGGTGATCAATTGCCCGGTTTTACGACACCTCCGATCACGCCGGAAAAGTTGCAAGCATGCGCCAAGTTCGCAAGCAGCTTCATCGTAGCGAGCTCCCTTAAAGCGACTCTCGACGGCGTACCAATAAACGGTTTGACGCAGTACGACGTTACGTCCCCACTTTTCAGCTTCGGGCCATTGCCGCCCGACAACCTCTTTGGTGTGCCCGCCGGGACCACGGGTTCGTCCGTAAGCGACGGCATTCACTTGATGCTTCACCCTTTGTCGGTGGGAGAACACACGCTGTACTTCCATGCCGAGGAGGACCTCAGCCCCATCGGCCTGCCTGACTTCATCCAGGACATTACCTATCACTTGATCGTGACGCCCTGAAGACTGTGTCTCGCGGATCGCCACGTCGCGATCCGCACTGCCCGCACCAATGCATTGCTGGAGCGTTCATCGGAATATACTTCCGCGCCCTACGGTCAGCAGCTTCGGCGGGTCGCAAGATGGAGGATGTCGCGCCACGCGACAGGCGTCGAAATTCGCCGCTCTCTCCGGCACGGTGTTCGAGAGGCGAAATTCGCCGCCTACACCCAAATAACACATTACGCGTTGCCGCCTACCATAGGTTTGTTAGCAAATGCTTGCCGCAGGCTTTATCGCGGAAGTGGCTGGGAGGCAGGGACTCGAACCCCGATACGCAGATCCAGAGTCTGCAGTCTTACCATTAGACGACCTCCCAACTTCTACTCATCTTAACAACCCGCGGACGCCGTCAGCATGCGGCGCGCGCGCTACAGCCTGGCCACAGTGGTATAAATCGATACCATGGCGCAGAAAATTTCTCGAAGAACGTTGATGCAAGCGGCGGCCGCGGGCGGACTCGCTCCCGCATTGGCCGGCGACGCTCAGGCCGCCGCGCACGGCACGCACTGGCCCGTCGTAGAAGGCCCGAACACGCCGAAGCTCTGCCTGGAAATTTCGGGGGGGCTGCTTTCGGCGGGCACGCAGGACGACGCGGGTATGCGCCGGATCAAACAGCTCGGCGTGAATTACGTTCTGTGCGGCGGCCCGCGCATTCCCTGGAAAGAAGAAGATATCCGCGCACGTGTAGAGCGCTTCCGCGCGGGCGGCCTCACGCTGTACAACATGATGATCGGCGGCTTCCCGAAAACGCTCTACGGGCGTAATGGACGCGACGAAGAGATCGATAAAGTGCGCCAGTCCGTTCGCGCCGCGGGCCGCGCGGGCCTGCCCGTCATCGAGTACAACTTCTACGCGCACCGTCTCGTGGAGGGCTATTACGAACAAACCGGCCGCGCGGGCGCAGGGTTGACCGCGTTCACATACGAGCGCGTCAAAAACCTGCCGCCACTCCCGGAAGAGGGCATCCACACGCTCGATGAAATGTGGAACAACATCGCGTATTTCCTCAAAGCGGTGATCCCCGTCGCCGAAGAATCGCACGTGCGGCTCGCGCTGCATCCCAACGATCCGCCCGCGCCCCTCAGCCGCGGTTCGCAGCAGATCATGGGGACGGTCGCCGGTTGGAAGAAGCTCATCGACATCGTACCGAGCCCGTCCAACGGCATTACGTTCGACTGCGGCGTCACGCGCGAAATGGGCGAAGACCCCGTCGAAGTTTGCCGCTATTTCGCAAGCCGCGACCGCATAAACCACGTCCACTTCCGCAACGTGCGCGTGCGCAAGCCCTACGAAGACTACACCGAAGTTTTCATCGATAATGGCCAGGTAAATATGTTCGCCGTGATGAAAGAGCTCATTGCGAACAAGTACACGCGCACCGTATATCCGGAGCATCCGCGCGCGCTCGATGCCGATCGCGAACACACCGGGTTCAAATCCTACTATCCCGGCGGCGGCGGCTACACCGGGTTCGTGTTCAACGTGGGATACGCGCGCGCCATGATGCAAGCGGCACTCTCGGCGTAACCGTCACGCTCCCCGCGGTATCACACCTTCAGAGGTGTTTACGATGCAGCGCATTGCGGCATTGCTGTTGGTGTTTTCTATAGGCCTTCTCGCCGAGAGCCTGAAGCCGTCGGACGTGAAGATTGCCGGCGATATCGATTACGGCCAAACCAGCCCGGCCATCGACTACACCAACGATCCGGCGTACCGCGCGCTCGTTTTCAACGGCAACAGTGGTGATCAGATCCAGGTCACGGTCAAAGATAACGGCCACAAAGCCTGGGTCGCGATCGCCGACGGTTCGCTCAAAGAGCTTGCCACCGGCACGACGGAACTCACGTTCACGCTGCCCAATGCCGGTCCGGACCTGCAGGCTTATTACATAGTCTTTCGCGACAGCGGCAACCAGCGCGCCGCGTTCACTGTGGAACTGAAAAAGCTTAGCGCTTCACCAAAATAGAAGCCGTACGCGGTGGCACCGTCGCCTTCAGCACGTCATCGCGCACCGCAATATTGCCCGCCAGCCCGATGACATCGTGCCAGGTGCCCTGTGATGCCGGAGTCTCAACGTGCAGTTGGGTCGTACCGTTGTTCAAAATAACGATCGCGGCGCCCCGCGTGTAGATCCACGCTGTATCGGTCACGCCCACCTGCGTGAAGTCCGCGTGGCGCAAGTCGGGCAGTTCCGCTCGCAATTGAATCAGCCGCTGCACGTAGTCGAAAATATCCCGCTCGGCCTTGGTGCGCCCTTCCGGCGTAAACGCGTTGTGCGTGTCGCCTGCCCAGCCGCCCGGAAAATCGCGCCGGTTGTCAGGGTCTGTGCCGCCATGCATCGCGAGTTCGTCGCCGTAGTAGATGGTGGGCATGCCGCGCGTCGTCATAAGATACGTGAACGCCAGCTTCAGTCCGTCTACGGTCGCGCCGTTCTCGTTCATGAATCGTGTCACGTCGTGGTTGCCGAGAAAGGTTACGAGTGCGCTCGGGTCCTTGTACATCCAGTCGTGCGCCAGCATGTAAGGCACGCTCATCACAGTCTTTCCCTGGCCGAAAGCGCTTCGTATCGCGAAATATGATGGAAAGTCAAACACGGTGTCAATGCCGGAATCGATGTGATCGAACCGCTCCTGACCGCCTTGGAAGAACGATGTTACGGCGGGATCGCCGTCGAACACTTCGCCCACCACGCGCAAATTCGGGTAATCCTTCTTCAGTGCCGCTGTCCAATCGCGCCAGAATTTCCGCGGCACATAGGGGACCGTATCGGCGCGGATACCGTCAATGCCGGTCGACGCCACCCACCACAACGTGTTCTGAATCAGATACTGCGCGACATCAGGGTCGTTCTGATTGAGATCGGGCAAAATATTCAGGAACCAGCCATCGAGCACGGGCGCGCGCGTGAACAGCCCCGAGTGCGGGTCCATCAACGTCCAGATCTTCCACGTTTCGTTCAGATGCTTCTCGGCCGTGCCGTGAAACCAGGTCGGCTTTGGTGGCGCGCCCACCCACGGGTGCGACGGACCGGTGTGATTCACGACCATGTCAAGCACGACCTTAATGCCCGAGGCGTGCGCCTTGTCCACCAGTTCGCGCAATTTCTCGATGGTACCGAAATGCTCCTCGACCTTATAGAAATCGACCGCTCCGTAGCCGTGGTAATCGGCAACCGGCTCGTTCCTGTATTTCTCGCGATCGTTCAGGCGGTTGGAGTTGTCGTAAACCGGCGTGATCCACATTGTCGTGATGCCCAGCGACTTTAGGTAGGGCAGGTGATCGATAATGCCCTGAAAATCGCCGCCGTGATAATAGCGGGGCTTGTTGCGGTCGAACAGACCCTTCGACTCGGCCGGATCGTCGTTCGTCGTGTCGCCGTCGGCAAAGCGATCCGTCACGATCAGGTACATGACATCCTCGGACGAAAATCCCTGGAAGCGCCCCGTGCGGTCCAACGGTGCGAGCACTGGGAACGGGGCCGTCACAGACCCTTCGGGCGTGCGGATTTCAAGGGATTCGTCGCCCGCCTTGTGCACCTTCACGTCAACGAAGAGGTACGCTCCTGTATCGTCGGTATGCGCCCCGAGCACATCGAGGCCGTGGGAGCGCACCTCCGCGCCGCGGAAGCCCGATCCGGTAATCAGCACCCGGACCGTGCTTTCGGCCTGGTTCGCCCACCAGTTAGGCGGCTCCACTTTCTTGACCACCGGCGCCGCGGAGGCCACACCGGCCGTGAGCAGCGCGCCCAGCGCCCAACATCGTATTATCGCGATCATGCCGGAACGGCATCCTTCGCGCTCACGTGTTCCGGCACGGAGATGTCGCGAACGATCGGCATCAGCGCGGCGGCGATGACGAAGAACACGCTCCCGGCGATCACGGCCGCGAGTCGATTGTTGTCGAGCAGATGCGACATCACCCAGCCGAACCCCAGTGACGCGATGATTTCGGGCAGCACGATTGAGAAATTGAAAACGCCCATATACACGCCGAACTTATCGGACGGCAGCGCGCCGGCGAGGATTGCGTACGGCATCGCCAGAGTGCTTGCCCAAGCGATGCCGACTCCGGTCATCGACAGCAGCAACGGCCATTTGCCGTGCACCACGGCAACAGAAGCGAGTCCGGCGGCCCCGCACAGCAGACACAGCGAATGCGTCGCCTTGCGGCCCATCGCGCGCGCGAGCGAGGGAAGCGCCGGCGAAAAAACGAAGCAAACCGCCGAGTACATAGCGAAACAGATGCCCGCCCACTCAATGCCCGCCGCGTACGGCGGGGACGTCTGGTCCGCCGCTCCGAAGACGTTATGCGCGACCGCGACAGGAAAATACAGCCACATGCAAAACAAACCCAACCAGGTCGCGATCTGCACTCCGAAGAGCTGCCGCATGGTGAGGGGCATCGCGGTGAACGCCGCGGCTATGTCACGCAGGTTTTCGCGTACTCCGCGGTGCGCCGCTTGCGCCCGCCGGAACGCGGCTATATTTTCGGGCGGACGCTCCTTCGTGGTAAACACAGTCCACAGCACAGCGCCGAAGAAGACCACCGCCCCGGTGTAGAACGACAGCCGTACCGCGAGCGGGATGCGCCCCGCCGCGGGGGGCTCCCGCACGCCGAACGCATTTGTCAGCAAGTACGGCAGCAGCGACGCGATCACCGCACCCGCGCCGATAAAGAAACTCTGCATGGCGAAACCGCGCGTGCGCTCTTCGGGCGGCAGCATATCGGCAACGAACGCACGGAACGGCTCCATGCTGACGTTAATCGACGCATCGAGAATCCACAGCAGCCCTGCGGCCATCCAAAGCGCCCCGGAGTTAGGCATGGCCAACAGCGCGAGCGAACTCAAAATCGCGCCGGTTAGAAAATACGGCCGCCGCCGCCCGAGCCGGTTCCAGGTACGGTCGCTCGCATGTCCAATGATTGGCTGAATGATGAGCCCAGTCAGCGGCGCGGCCAGCCAGAGCATCGGAATCTGGTCCGCGCGCGCGCCAAGGTACTCGTAGATCGCGCTCATGTTCGCCATCTGCAGACCCCAGCCGAACTGGATTCCGAAGAAGCCGAAGCTCATGTTCCAGATCTGCCAGAAGGTGAAGCGCGGTTTGGTCACATTATGGGCGCGGTAGCGCCGCTCACTCATTATTCCAAAAAACGCGACAGTGCCGTTTTGTTAGGGAATCGAACGGCACGACAGCGCTACAATGCCCTCAGCGCAAAGGGGCGCTACCGGTCCGCGGGCAGGGAGTTTCCCACCTTTCATTTTCAGCAGTTACCGAACCTTCTTTCAGGCCCGTTCCGCGGACGATGGGCGCACATGAAAGGAGGTCGTATGGCGACCAATTCCGAGGCGATCCGCCTCAATCTCGAATACTACAGAAAACAGGCAAAGGCGTTGCTCAAGGCGGTGCGGGCGGGAGATGCCGGCGCGCTCGAACGGCTTTCGCTTTACGAACGCGCGGCCGAACAGCCGGCGTTGCACACGGCGCAACTCGCCATCGCGCGAGAGCAGGGGTTTGCAAGCTGGCCGCGTTTCCGCAAGTTTCTGGCGGGTTGCAACATGGATTTCGCCGCTGTCGTAAATGCGTTCGTGAACGCCGCGTTAGCCGACGTGCGCCAGGCTCGTGAATTACTCGCACAGCACGAGGGCATTGCGGGCGCGGGCTTTTACCCGGCGCTGGTCTTGGGCGACGCGGCGCGCGTCCAGCAGGAACTCAAAGGTGCGCCGGATATGGCCCGCGCGACAGGCGGCCCGCGAAACTGCGAGCCACTGGTGTATGTATGCTTCTCGCGCCTCGGGAACCGCGCGGCGGACATGGCAGAGACCGCGCGTGTGTTGTTGGGGCACGGAGCGAACCCGAACGCGTCGATGCCCGGAAACGAGCCGCTGTCGTCTCTCTACGCCGCGTCGGGCCTCAACAACAACCCGGCGCTTACGCAGCTGCTGCTCGAAGCGGGAGCCAACCCAAATGACGGCGAATCGCTGTATCATTCGACCGAGCACCGCGACCTACAGTGCATGCGGCTGCTGCTGCGGCATGGCGCGACCGTGCCGGGTAGCAACGCGCTGAAACACATGCTCGATCGCGAGGATTTGGAAGGCTTGGGCCTGCTGCTCGATGCCGGCGCCGACGCGAACGAAGTTAACGACCGGGGTGAAACCGCCCTCCACTGGGCAGTGTGGCGGGGACGCAGCGCGCGAGCGATTGCGATGCTGCTCGATCGCGGCGCGGCGATCGATGCGAAACGGAATGACGGGCGCACAGCGTACGCGCTCGCCGTTCAGAGCGGGCAGGCCGATATCGCCCGCGTGTTGGAGGAGCGCGACGCAAATGCGGAAATCAGCGCACTCGACCGTTTCGTGGGCGCATGCGCGGCTGCGGCTCCGGACGAACTGGAGCGCCTGCTTACAAGGCCAGTGGCCGTAGCGCCCGGCAGCGAGCGCCTGCTTCCAGACTTAACGACAAGCCACCGCACCGCCGCGGTCCGAGCGTTGCTCGCGGCCGGCATGCCCGTGGATGCGCCCGGTGAGATGGGTGGTACCGCGTTGCACCTGGCATGCTGGCACGGTTACGCCGATATCGTGAAGATCCTGCTTGCACACGGCGCATCGCTCGCTGCAGAAGATGCCACATTTCATGGCACGCCCGCAGGGTGGTTCGGTCACGGCGTGCAGAACTGCGGCGGCAACGGCGATTATGCGGCGACGGCGCGGGTGTTGCTCGAGGCTGGAGCGAAGCTGGCGCCCGTGGATGTGCCGACCGGGCGTGAGGATGTGGATGCGGTGTTGCGCGAGTTCGGCGTGATCTGATCGCGCGTTCTGTTTACGCCGCTGGCTGTTCCAGCGGCTTCTTGTATTTGCACTCGTTATTCGGGCACTGCGCCACCGGGCCGGCCTTCAGCCACTTCTCAATCAGATACGGGCTGCCGCAGTCCGGGCATTTCTCGTTCAGCGGCTTGCCCCACGCGACGAAATCGCACTCCGGATAGCGATTGCAGCCGTAGAACGTCTTGCCGCGCTTGGAACGGCGCTCTACGATCTCCCCCTGTGAGCAATTGGGACACGCCACACCGATGGTCTTCTGCTTTACGTACTTGCACGCCGGATAATTGCCGCAGGCCACGAACTCGCCGAAACGGCCATACTTCTGCACCAGATTACTGCCGCACTGCGGGCATTTCTCTTCGAGCGGAACGTCCGCTTTCTTCTGCTGCGCCGACCCGAGCTGCTTGGTGGTCTTGCACTCCGGGTATCCGGAGCATGCATAGAACTGCCCGAAGCGGCCCTTCTTTAGCACCATCGGCCGGCCGCAGTTTTCGCAGTACTCTTCCTCTCCCTGCTCGGTCAGGTCAACCTTATCGACATCCGGCAGGTCCACCGTCAACTCGCGCGTGTTGGTGCACTCGGGATAGCCGGTGCACGCGATGAAACTGCCGTGCCGTCCCCACTTGATCACCATCGGCTTGCCGCACTTTTCGCATATGAGATCGGTCGGCTTCTCCATGCGCTTGATGTCGGTCATGTGCCGCTCGGCGTGTTCCAGGTCCTTGCGGAAGCGGTCGTAGAACTCCGCCATCGCGGCGCGCCAGTCAATCTTGCCGTCTTCGATCTCGTCGAGTTCCTCTTCCATGCGCGCGGTGTAGCGCACATTGAAAAGGTCCTCGAAGCTGTCGACCAGCAGATCGGTGACAACCATACCTAGCTCGGTGGGAACGAACTTGCCGCCTTCTTTTTTGACGTACTCGCGTTCCTGAATGGTGGATAGGATGGACGCGTACGTAGACGGGCGGCCTACACCATCGGCCTCGAGTTCCTTCACCAGCGTCGCCTCCGTAAAGCGCGGCGGCGGTTCGGTGAAGTGCTGCTCCGGTTCGAGCGAGCGCAGTTTCAACTCTTCGCCCTCGGCAACCGCAGGCAGGCGATGCTTCAACTCTTCGTCTTCCTCGTCGCGGGTGTCCTTGCCTTCCTCGTAAACTTCGAGGAAGCCCTTAAATTTCGGTACGGAGCCGGTGGCGCGGAACCAGTAAGTCGCGCCATCTTTGCCCGCAGCTTTGACGTCGATTGTCGTCTGATCGAACACCGCCGGCGTCATCTGCGACGCGAGAAACCGCATCCAGATCAGGCGATAAAGCTTAAGCTGATCCTCTTGCAAATACCGCGCGACGTCCTCGGGCGTGCGGCGCGAGGAAGTGGGGCGGATCGCTTCGTGCGCCTCCTGCGCCTCTTTCTTACTTTTGTAAACGTTCGGCGATGCCGGCACGAACGGTTCGCCGTAGCGTTCCTTGATATACCCGCGCACCTCGTCGAGCGCTTCGTTCGACACGCGCGGCGAATCGGTACGCATGTACGTAATCAGACCGACTGACCCTTCGGTGCCGAGTTCAACCCCCTCGTAAAGCTGCTGCGCGAGCATCATGGTGCGCTTCACGGAAAACCGCAGCTTGCGCGCGGCTTCCTGCTGCAGCGTGGACGTAATAAACGGCGGTACCGGATTGCGCCGTTTCTCGCGTGTGCCGACCGAGTGCACGATGAACGGCGAGCCCTCCACCTGCGCGACGATGTTGTTCGCCGCTTCCTGGTTGCCGACCTCCGGAGTTTCGTCGTTGCGCTTCGTGAAATGCGCGCTGATCTGCGGCGGCTTCTTCGCGCCCAGGTGCGCGTCGATGGTCCAGTATTCGCGCTTCTGAAACGCGCGGATCTCGCGCTCGCGGTCGACAATCAAGCGCAGCGCGACCGTCTGCACACGCCCGGCCGAAAGCCCGCGGCGCACTTTGTCCCACAGCAGCGGGGAGATTTTGTACCCGACCAGCCGGTCCAGCACACGCCGGGCCCACTGCGCTTCGACCCGGTTGATGTTTACCTGCCCGGGCTTTTCGAACGCCTTACGTATAGCGTTCTGCGTGATTTCGTTGAACATCACGCGGTAGACCCGCGGACCGGCATTCGATTTGCTCTTGCCGTCCAACTCTTCCTGCAGGTGGTAGCAGATGGCCTCGCCTTCGCGATCGGGGTCGGCCGCGAGATACACGGCGTCGACTCCCTTGGCCGCCTGCTTCAGCTCCGACATGAGCTTCTTTTTGCCTTCGATGATTTCGTAGTGCGGGCGGAAATCGTTATCGACGTCTACAGCGAGGTCTTTTTTCGGTAGATCCTTGACGTGGCCGAGCGAGGCTTTCACCACGAACTGCTTACCCAGGTACTTACCGATCGTTTTCGCCTTCGCCGGCGACTCGACGATCACGAGATTTTTAGCCATTACGAATCTGATTCCGTTTAGTAATTAAGATGACCGCCGCCGCCGGCGCGCTCCTTTAAGAGAGCGGAATTGCGGCAGGTGTGTTTCGTCCCGGCAGCGGCATGGCCCGGTATTCCGGGGTGTAACGCCGGTCCGTTGTATGGGCGACAAGGCCCGTCCAAAACCTACCACACTTTAACAAAGTTCTTTCCGGGCAGTTGGCGGACCAAGCCGAGCATTTCAAGCTCAAAGAGGGCGGCGATTGTTTCTGATGATGAATAGCCGTCAAAGGATGCAAGCAGTTCGTCGAGGTGGGCCGGTGTGTCGGGGGATATTGTTTTCAGAAGCTTAGCCGACACGGGCGAGATTTCGGGCTGGCCGGCGGAGCCGGATTCGGTCGCCAGGGACCCCTGCGGCTGACGCTCGCGAGCCAGTGCGGCGAGGCGCTGGCGGGCCTCCACCGGGAGTTCCACGACTACGTCGTTCCAGTCCTGAACCAGCTTCGCACCGTCCTTAATGAGCAGGTTGGGCCCCCAGCTCAGTTTGGACATAATACTGCCGGGCACGGCGAAAACCTCGCGCTGCTGCTCCATGGCGAGCCGCGCCGTTATCGCCGAACCGCTGTATTGCGCGCCCTCCACGACCAGGACGCCCAGGCTGAGCCCACTGATAATGCGGTTGCGGATGGGAAAGTTCTGCGGGTATCCGGGAGCGCCCATGGGGAACTCGGAAACCAACAGCCCGCGCTCGGCAATGGTGGTGGCCAGGGGACGATTTTCCGCCGGGTAGATCACGTCCACGCCGCAACCGAGCACGGCGATGGTGTTGCCGCCCGCCTCCAGGGCGCCGCGATGGGCTGCCGTATCTATGCCGCGGGCCATGCCGCTGGTGATCGTCAGCCCGGCCTGCGCCAGATCGAAGGAAAGCCGCTCGCTCACGGCGGCGCCGTAGGGCGTGGCGCGGCGGGTACCCACGACAGCGATCTGGAGCGAATCGAGCAGCGCCGTGTTGCCGCGCGCGAACAGCAGAACCGGCGGATCGAAGATCTCGCGCAGCAGCGCCGGATAGCGCGGATCGGCGAGCGGAACGATGGCAGCGCCGCTGGCCAGAGCTTTCTGGTGCTGGTCGACCGCTTCGTCGAACGTACAGCCGCTGGCGATGCTTTGTGCGACGCCGCCGCTCAGCCCGTGGCCCTCCAACTCGGAGCGGGACGCACGAAAAATGGCCTGCGGCGTCCGGTACCGTTCCAGCAGCAGCGCGGCCTTGCGCATGCCCAAGCCGGACACCAGGCGCAGCGCGAGCCAGTGCAGTTCCTCTTCATGCGTCAGAGTGGGCGCGGCGGTCATCGAAATAGAGGTGCCGCGGAGGTCCGCGGAATCTCAACGGTATACTGAAAGTGGAGTCCTACATCTGATGTTTCGCAGGTTGGCGCGGCATTGCCGCGATTTTCTGCGCCTAAGTGCGCACATACAGCTTCTTCCCGTGTTGGAAAACGGGGAAGAAACGCTCGTCGGCGGTCAGGCCGTCATGGAAGGCGTCATGATGCGGGCGCCGCATAGCTACTGCGTAGCCGTCCGGCGCGCCAGTGGCGAGATCGTGACGGAGCAGGCTCCGCTAGCGCGCCCGTCGGAGAAACGCCGCATCTGGGGATGGCCGGTACTACGCGGGCTTGGGACGCTAGGTCAGGCGATGGTGCTAGGGCTGCGGGCGCTGCGGTTTTCGGCGAACGCCGCGCTCGACGATCACGCCGTCGCGGCCGGGGAGCAGGGCCGCACGTCGAAACCGCGCCAGTTTTCAGGGACGATGCTGGCGATCAACATCGCATTTTCGGTGGTGTTTTTCATCTTTATGTACAAGTTCGTGCCGCTGTACCTGGCGACCGAACTGGGCAAGTTCTTTCCGGCGTTCGACGGCCGCCTCGCCATCAATTTCGTTGACGGCGTGGTGCGGCTGGCGATCTTCTTCGTGTTCCTGGGTGCGGTTTCGATGCTGAAGGACATCCGCCGGGTCTTCGAGTATCACGGCGCAGAGCACAAGGTGGTGTTCAATTTCGAATCGGGCAAGAGCGTCAACATCGAGAACGCGCAGCAGTTCGTGACGTGGCACCCGCGCTGCGGCACCAGCTTTCTGCTGGTCGTGATGGTGCTCTCGATGTGCTTCTATATGTTCCTGCCATTCGACACTTTTCTGGCGAGGTTCATCGCGCGGATCCTGCTGCTGCCGCTGATTGTGGGCGTGAGCTACGAGCTGATCCGGTACGCGGCGAAGCGGCGTGGCGGGCTGCTGGCGACGCTAACCGCACCCGGCCTGTGGTTGCAGCGCGTGACGACCAAGCCGCCGGCTGACGATCAGGTCGCGGTGTCGATCCAGGCGCTCGAGGGTGCTATGGCGCTCGAAGAGGCACAGGGTGGCGAACTGGTCATCGCGTAAGCGGCGCACTCCGGAACACTCATGCAATATCTGCAGAAGCTCGAAGAGATTGAGGCGCGCTACGAGGATCTGACGCGTCAGATGGTGGACCCCGCCATCTTGGAAGACCCCGAGGCGTACCGCAAAATCGCGAAGCAGCAGAGCGATCTGACGGATGTCGTGACGGCGTATCGCGATTACAAGCACACGCGGCAGAATCTCGAGCAGGCGCGCCAGATGGTGGAGGACACCGATCCCGAGCTGCGGGCCATGGCGCAAGAGGAAGTGGAGCGGCTCGCGCCGGAACTGGCGCGCGTCGAAGAACTGTTGAAGGTGCTGCTGCTGCCGAAAGATCCGCTCGATGAAAAGAACGTGGTGCTCGAAATTCGCGCGGGCACCGGCGGTGATGAAGCGACGCTGTTCGCGGCGGAGGTCTTTCGCATGTACACGCGCTACGCGGAAACGAAGCGCTGGCGCGTGGAAGTGACAAACGTGAGCGAGTCGTCGATCGGCGGGCTGAAGGAAGTTATCGCGCTGGTGAGCGGCGACAAGGTCTACAGCCAGCTCAAATACGAGAGCGGCGTGCACCGCGTGCAGCGTGTGCCCGAAACCGAGCAGCAGGGGCGCGTACACACCTCGGCGATCACGGTAGCGGTGCTGCCCGAAGCCGACGACGTGGAGATCAAGATCGATCCCAAGGACATTCGCATCGATACGTTCTGTTCGTCAGGACCGGGCGGCCAATCGGTGAACACCACCTACTCAGCTGTCCGCATCACGCATTTACCGACCGGTTTGGTCGTGTCCTGCCAGGACGAGAAATCGCAGATCAAGAACCGCTCGAAGGCGGAGCGCGTACTACGCTCGCGCCTGTACGAGATCGAGCTTGAAAAGCAGCAGGAGGAGATCGGCGCGGAGCGGCGCAGCATGGTCGGTAGTGGCGACCGCAGCGAAAAAATCCGCACCTACAACTTCCCGCAAAACCGCTTTACCGATCACCGCATCGGGCTCACGCTGTACCAGTTGGACCGCATCATGGAAGGCGATCTGGGCGGCGTAATCGACGCGCTCACCACGTATTATCAGACCGAGAAAATGGGCGAGCAAG
>JAICMB010000347.1 GCA_025929455.1 Bryobacteraceae bacterium
CGCCAATGATGGCGAGCTTCATGGCAAAGACTCCGAAGTGGGACAGCCAGTCTTGCTGGCTGTCCATGCGCGGGTCACAGCCGAAACCCGAAGAAGAAAACGGCTCCGGCTCCTCTGCCGTGCACAACACCACAAAACCTCGCTGGCGCGCGCAGATTCCGAGGTGGGACAGCCAGTCTTGCTGGCTGACCATGCGCGGGTCACAGCCGAAACGTTATAGCGCAATCGGCTCCGGCTACGCTGCCGGGTAAACCAGGTTTTCAACATGCGGCCGCTTTCCAAACCGGCCTCCAACCGTAACAGCAAGAACCCGCGCAACGTCACCCCGCGCCTTTTGTGCATCCACTGACTAGCCCGATTACAAATCGGCCGCAAATTGAAAACCGCGTTAAGACCCTGCCCCACCGCATGCTTCACCGGCCGCCTGCGCGGCGCGAAACCGAGAACACGTGTTCGCTGCCCGCGTGAATACGCACGATATTCGCGCGATGGCGAACGATGATCAGCACCGCCGCCGCGATTGCCGCGAGCATGACGGGCAGCGCCGGATGCAGAATCAACCAGACCGCGAGCGGGAAGGTCCCGGCCGCGATCACGGATCCCAGCGAGATGTAGCGCGTTGCGCTCACCACGACGATAAAAACGATGAGCACCGCCACAACCGGTAGCGGGGTCAGGTACAGAAACGCGCCCAAAAAACTCGCAACCGCCTTGCCGCCTTTGAACCTCAGATAAATCGGAAACGCATGGCCGAGCATTACCGCAATTGCTGCGGCGCTGCACCACAGCGGCGAGTTATCCAGCAGCACTGCGGCCAGCCACACCGCGAAGAATGCTTTACCGGCATCGAGCAGCAATGTCGCGATAGCGATGCCCCGCCCCGCGGTACGCAACACGTTCGTCGCGCCGATGTTGCCGCTGCCCGAAGCGCGCACGTCGCGACCGGTCATCATGCGGACCAGCACGTAACCAAAGGGAATGCCGCCGATTAGATACGCGCCGATAAGCACTAAAGCGGGAATCATGCAAAACGGAACTCGGCCACTTTCGTGTAGATGGATCCGGCGGCGCCGGGCTGGCTTCGAAAAAGATGGAAGCGGTCGGCTTGGAAGCTGGCGAACTCACACTCACCCAGCCGGTTGAGCGCTTGGTGCAAATTGTCGAGCGGGACCGGCCCTTTGATGCGCGCGAGCGTCAAATGCGGAGCAAATCCGCGATCCTCGGCGGCGAGACCGATCGTCGTTAGTGCCGTGTTGGTATCGGCTGCGAGTTGCGCGAGTTCCGATCCGGCGTGAATGCCGGCCCAGAACACGCGCGGCCGCCGCTCATTGGGAAACCAGCCCAGGCCCGCGATTTTGATGTCGATGGGAGCGCGGCCCGGCACTTGCGCAAGGGCGTGTTTCAGTTCCTCGAGTTTCGCGTCCGGCCATTCGCCGATGAAACGCGTGGTGATATGCAGGTTATACACGGGGCTCCACCGCAAATGTGCACCCGTGCGAAGCTGTATCAGCAGGCGCTCCAACGCATTCCGGACATCCTCCGGAAGATCGATCCCCGTGAAGAGGCGCATGATAACCTCCTAGCATAACGGACCGCGCCTCACTGGCACACCTGAAGTCGTCCTCCACAATTCTGCAAGAAGATTTTTACGCGCGCGATACGGTCGCGGTTGCGCGGGATTGTCTGGGGAAGCTTCTGGTGCACGGCAGCACCGCCGCACGCATTGTGGAGACGGAGGCGTATCTCGGCCCGGGCGATCTGGCGGCACACGCATCGCGCGGCATCACCGAGCGCACGCGCGTGCTTTTCGGGCCGCCGGGGCATGCGTACGTGTACTTCATCTACGGCGTACACGAATGTTTGAACTTTGTCGCGCAGCCGGAGGGGGTCGCGGGATGCGTGCTGATTCGTGCGCTGGAACCGCTTGCGGGCTTGTCGCTTATGTTCACACGACGCGGCAAGGTACGTCGGGTGGAGGATCTATGCTCCGGCCCGGGCAAACTCACGCAGGCGCTCGGCATCACGCGCAAGCTGAACGGTTCGAGTCTTGTGAAGGGACCGTTAACTGTGCGCGCAATGCGGGAACAAGAGCCCTTTGACATCGGCGTGAGCACGCGCGTGGGCATTACCAAATCCGCGGACTGGCCGCTGAGATTTTATGTGGAGGGGAACCCGTTTGTAAGCCGGCAAGCTACTCGCTCAACTCGCGGTAGCTAACGAGGTTAGTGCCGGTTTCTTCCAACGCCCTGCGCACCTCCGCAGACGTGAGCGCGCGCAATTCCTGTCCCCGGCTTTCCTTTAAGCGGGTCGTGGCCGCGCGCAAAGCAGGTCCGCAGAATCCGGGATGGCACATGAACTCCGTACTGCCTTCCGGGAGCGAGCGGATCAGCCGCGCCAGTTCCGCGGCGTCGTACGCGCCTGTGATGCGGAAACCGGCGAAATGATCCGTCGTGCGGCAGCCATGCGCGCGCAGCACGCGTGCGAAGCGCGGACGTACGGCGTTGAATCCGGCGCTGACGGCTCGCTTGCTCCAGGCGATCCCGCCCGCTTCCATCGGAAAATCGAAAGGCCGGCGCACCCATGGAATACGGAACTCCTCCGATAGCCGCGCGACTGCGTCCAACACTGGCGGCAACAGGTGCGTGTGCTTGTGTGTGTCCAGATGCGTGAGCGCGATTCCTTCGTCGCGCAGCTTCATAACCTGCGTGCGAAGCTCGTCATAAACTCGGATGCGGTGCAGCGCGACAGCCTGTAGGAGGGCGGCCACCGTGCGCGGAAACGGCGCGGGTCCAACGAGCACGAGATGCGCGCCGATATCGAGCGATGGATGCGCGCGCGCCAGGCGGGCCGCATCCTCGAACGCCTCGCCCACGGCCATCATCGTTGTCGCTGTGAGAATGCCGCGCTCGTGCGCCTCCACGATGCCCGCATTCACGTCGGACGTGAATCCGAAATCGTCAGCATTTACTACAAGCTGCTTCAAAACAGGCTGAGTTTGATGCGCAGGAACTTCTTGGGATTCGCGCGAAAATCTTTCAACAACTCATGCAACTCGCGCGTGCTGCCGTTGAGGTTATCGTAAAGCTGCGGGTTGACCATGAGTTGCCCGATGGTGCCCTGCCCCGCGTTGATCTTGTCGAGCATGGTGTCGATCTTGCCGAGCGTGTCGCGAATCTGGTTGTGCAATTCGTCGCTCTTCAGCAACTTGCCCACGGTGCCCTGTCCCGCGTCGATACCGGCAAGCATGCGGTGCAGATCGTCGACCGTGCGATCGAGATCGTTATAGAGTTTCGGGTCCTTCAGCAGCTTACCGGCGGTACCTTCGCCCCGTTCGACGCCTTCGATCAAACCGTTGACGCGTCCAAGCGTCGCTTGCAGATCGTTGTAGAGAGCCGGATCGTAAATCAGCTTACCGATGCTGCCGCGCGGCGAGTTGAGCGCGTTGGTCAACTGCTGAACGGAATCGGTGATCGCGATAATGCGCTTGTACAACGTGGGATCGACCAGCAGCTTGCCGATACTGCCCTGCCCAGACTCGACCAGGCCGACGATACGGTCCACCCGCTCGACAATATGCTGCAGCGATGTCAGAACCGCATAGCCCTGCTGCACGACGTCTTCGAACTCTGCGGTGTTGAGCGACGGCAGAGTTGAGCCGTCATGCACCGTTTCCGTGCTTTTGCCTTTGCGAATATTGACGAACTTAGTTCCGAGTACGTTTGCCGCCCCCAGCGATGTCTGCGAATCCACCGGGATCGAGGAGAGTTTGCTTGCGTCCACGTCCATGGTGACGCGAACGATTTTGCCGGGCGTACTCAAGCCCGAAAGGGCAATGTCTTTCACGGAGCCGACCGGAATGCCGTTCAGATAGACCGGCGCGCCTTTGGTGAGCGTAGCGGCGTCGTCGAAATACGTATACAACGTGGCGCGCGACTGGAAGAAGTGGCCGTTCCCCGTGATCAGAAAAATGAGCACGGCGAGGATCACCATGGCGAACACCGCCATGATGCCGACCTTCAGCTTCGCCCAGTTGGCCTTGCTCTCAATGGTCGGCAAGCGTCAATGCCTCAGGACAAATTTCGATACGTAAGGATCGGTGGACGTTTCGAGTTGCTGCTGCGTGCCGTCGAAAACGAGACGGCCCTCGTTCAGGACCATGAACCTGGTCCTCGTGTCCTGCCGGTTTCCATTGCGAGATACGGGATCAAGCCGTCCACTGTCGCGATTGTAGCGGAAATTAGCCATTAGCTGACCGTCCTGATAACGGTGCGTTACGACGATGCTGGCGGCATTCGACATATCCCGCTCCTTCGCGACGAGCGCCATGATGGTGTTGGCCGTAATGGGATCGAGTCCGGCCGTTGGCGAGTCATAAAGGACCAGCGGAGGCTCGGTAACCACGGCCCGGGCGATTCCGACGCGCCGCCGCATGCCTCCGGATAGCTCGCTCGGAAACTTATCGAGGGTATGTTCGAGCTCCACGAAGCGAAGCGCATCCTCAACGCGAGGCATGATTTGCGTGGCGGCGGCGGCCA
>JAICMB010000241.1 GCA_025929455.1 Bryobacteraceae bacterium
GGTACCGCAGGAGTGTTAGAAAATCGAAGCAGTCTCGACTATAAGCATTATGGGGCGTGGCGGCGCGAATAGTCCCGGATCGTCGGACGCGAACGAACTGTACAGCAGAGCAGTCGCCGAATGCGGTCGCATGTTGGACCGACTTGCCGCCGGATATGAGCTTGACCCCGATAAACGGCGCGATCTCCGGCAGGATATCCATCTCCAGCTATGGAGAAGCTTTAAGGCGTTCGATGGGCGATGCTCAATCAAGACCTGGACGCTGCGCGTAGCCCACAACACGGCCGCTTCATACGTCATCCGTGAACGGCGCATGAGCTCAAGATTTGTCAATCTAGAGGAAATCGAGCACACCCTTACAAGCGCCGGACAGTCGAGCGACATCGATCGGGACAGGGCGCTGAAGGATGTTCAGCAGATCATCCTGAAACTCAAGCCCTTGGATCGGCAGATCATTATGTCTTACTTAGAGGAGATGGATGCCACATCCATAGCGGAAATCACCGGTCTAGCCGAACACGAGCTTTGAAATTTCACCGGCAGTGGCTCGCACTGCCGCGATGAGCTGTTTTTGGTGCTCCTCGCCTTCGAGACGCGTTTTCGGCAGGGACACGGAGACAGCGGCAACCGCCGTGCCCGCGGCATTCAGGACGGGAGCTCCGAAACATACCGCATCGGGTGTGCTTTCGCCGCGGTCCTCGGCGTAGCCGTTGCGGCGAATGCGGTGCATCTCTTCTTCGATACTGGCTTCCTCGCAGATGGTCGTGGGCGAAATACGCGCGATACCGTAACTGCGCAACAGGCGCTGTCGTACGCTGTCATCCTGAAATGCCGTCACAGCCTTGCCCATTGAACTCGCGTGCGGCGGCAAGATGCGGCCCATGGTGTTGCCCATGCGGATCAGTTGCGGACTCTCCACCACCAGGATGACTTCTATGTGGTTCTCGAAAAGCGCGGCGAGGCTCGCGGTCTCACGTGTGGCCTGTGTCAAACGACGCAGCGGCTCGGCGCCGGACTGCAGCAGCGTTTGGACGAGGCGTCCCGGCGTCTGGCGGTCTGACAATACATAGCCGCCGGAGGTGCGGCGAACGTAGCCCAGCGACTCGAGCGTGTGGAGGATGCGGAGTGCCGATGCCTTCGTCAGAGCGATTCGCTCGGCGACGTCGTGCAGCGCTACGGGATCCTTGCTCTGGCGAATGGCCTCGAGCGCTTCAAACGCTTTCGCCACTGCGCGCAAGAAGTACGGATCGGCCTTCGGCGCTTCGCGCGCTGCCGTTTTTGTCATACGCGATCCAGCTCCTGCAGTTGGCACAGAGCGCGTGCGTACTCAGCGGGCGTGAACGGCGAATATGGAAACGCGAGTTCGCCCGAACAGATGCCTTTTGCCGCCAGCGCGCATTTTAATCCTCGCAGATATCCGCCGGTCGATTCTCCGATACTGCACAGGGTTGCAGCGATGCGGCGCACCTTGGTCTGAAGCTGTTCGGCTTCCGCCCACGCGCCGCTCGCCGCAGTCCGATATAGGTCGACGAGCAGTTTCGGATTGAGATTCGCGCCGCCGCACACGCCGCCCCAGGCGCCCATGCGAATGCCCTCGGCGAGCATCTCTTCGGGACCGATCAGGACGGGAAAATCGGCCGGTACGCTGCGCATAACGGCGGCAAGGTAATCGAGATCGCCGGAGCTATCCTTCAGCGCGGCGATGCCGTCCATGGTGGAGGCCATGCGAACCGTCTCCGGCTCGATCACGGTTTTCGTAAGAGAGGGGATGTTGTACAGCACGACGGGGAGCGGCGCGTCTTTGCCGAGGCGCTCGAGGTATGTCAGCAGATCACGCTGTTCGATGTGGAAATACGGAGGCGGTGCGATCACAACGGCCGCGGTTCCCGCGTCGGCGGCTGCATGTGCCAGCGCGAGGCTTTCTTCGTAAGAGGTGTCAATGATTCCGGTAAGCACCGGCGTGCGTCCGGCCACTTGCTTTGCCACCGCGCGGATCACCTCGACCTTGCGCGCCCTGCTGAGGCTGGGCCCTTCGCCGGTCGTGCCGAGGATGAATAATCCGCTGACGTTTGCTTCGAGAACGTGCTCGACGAGCCGTTCCAGACCCGCGTGATCCAGGCGGTCCTGTGCCGCAAGAGGTGTGACGAGCGGCGGCACGATACCGCGGAGTCGCGTTGCAAGCATTGGCGATCCGAACGAGAGTATTGTAGCGCGACGTTTGCGAATTTTGAAACGCAGGATATAATCGTGAAATGCTCGTGCGTTATGTGATATCCGTATCGCTCGTGGCTTCCGGCCTGATCGGCGCCGCGACACTCGATTTTCGGAACGCGGTCATCGTGGTCCCGGCGGGCGCATCCGTGCCGGAGAAGAAGGCGGCCACGATGCTCGCCGAGGAAATCGAGAAGCGCACGCAATTGCGCTTGCACATTCAATCGTACGCCGCGCAGGGACCGGCTTTCATTATCGGGCGAGCGGACCAGATGAGGGCATCTGGCGTTCCAACCCAGCCGGAGTCATTTAGACTCATTTCTGCCGGTTCCTCCAACGCACCTACCGCAATGGTGATCGGACACGACGACCGCGCGGTCGTGTTCGGCACGGGCTACCTGCTTCGTCAGCTTCACATGAGCCGCCAGCATTTGGAGCTCGATGCCGGCCTGAACGTCACGACCGCGCCGAAGATCGCGGTTCGCGGGCACCAACTCGGATACCGGCCGAAGACGAATGCCTACGACGCCTGGACCGTTCCGATGTGGGACCAGTATATTCGCGAGTTGGCGATTTACGGCACGAACACGATAGAACTGATTCCGCCGCGCTCGGATGACGCGCCGGACAGCCCGCACTTCCCGCTGCCGCAAATCGAAATGATGGTGGAGATGTCGCGGATTGCGAACGAGTACGGTTTGAATGTGTCGATCTGGTATCCGGCGATGGATAAGGATTACTCGGACCCGAAGACCGTGGAGTTCGCGCTGCAGCAGTGGGGCGAAGTCTTCCGCCGGCTGCCGCGCATCGACCAAGTATTCGTTCCGGGAGGCGACCCGGGGCACACGGAACCGAAGTACATGATGGCGCTGCTCGAAAAACAGACGGCTAATCTGCATAAATATCATCCCAAAGCGCAAATGTGGATGTCGCCGCAAGGATTCAACGGCGCGTGGATGGACGAGTATTTCGACATTATGAAAACCGAGCCGAAGTGGCTCTCCGGTGTCGTGTTCGGGCCGCAGCAGACTTTCAGCGTTTCTGAACTGCGCGAGCGCTTGCCGAAGCGGTATCCGATCCGGTTGTATCCCGACATCACGCACAGCATTCACTCGCAATTTCCGGTGCCGGACTGGGACGCCGCGTTCGCCATCACGGAAGGCCGTGAGACGATCAACCCCCGCCCGCTCGGCGAGCGAACCATCTTCCGCAACATGATGCCGTATACCATCGGGTTCGTCAGCTATTCGGAAGGCTGCAACGACGATGTGAATAAGTTCGTGTGGAGCAGCCTGGGATGGAACCCAGACGCTGACCCAAAAGCGATTTTGCGCGACTATGCGAAATTCTTCATCGGCGAAAACGTAGCGGACGCGTTTGCGGACGGGCTGTTGGCGTTAGAGCAGAACTGGCGCGCGCCTTTGTTGTCGAACACCGCTGTGGACACGACACTGCTGCAGTTTCAGGAACTCGAACGCAAAGCGACGCCGCAAATGCGCGCAAACTGGCGATTTCAGCAGGCGTTGTACCGCGCTTACTACGACGGCTTTCTGCGCGATCGCTTAATCAGCGAAACGAACCAGGAGGACCGCGCGCTTGGCGAGTTGCAGGCGGCGCGCCGGACTGGCTCGATGCGCGCGATGGAAAGAGCGCAGGATATTCTTGACACCGATGCTGTCACGTGGCGTGCGCGCGAGCGGCGGGCGCGAGTGTTCGAACTCGCGGAGGCGTTGTTCCAGAGCATACGCATGCAATTGAGCGTGGTGCGCTATCAGGCAATTGCGATCGGGCGCGGCGCGAATCTCGACGCAATCGATTACGGTTTGAATGACCGCGCGTGGCTCGAAAACCGCTTCACACAAATCCGGGCCATCGATAACGAACATGAACGGCTGGCCAAAATCGATGAGATCGTCAACTGGACAAATCCGGGACCGGGGGGATTCTACGACGACCTTGGGAATCCGCGGCAACAGCCGCACCTCGTACACGGTGAAGGATTCGATAAAGATCCGGAGTTCCGCCACACGGCGCTGATGGGTTTCGGCGCGCGGCCTGACATGGGCTGGCGCGTTTCCTGGGTGACCGATGCGGAATCGCTGTTCGATGCACCGCTGCGGATGCGGTATACCGATCTCGATCCCACGGCACACTACAAAATTCGCGTGGTATACGGCGGCGACATGCGGCGCGTTCCGATTCGCCTGGTCGCGAACGGCGGCATTGAGGTTCACCCGTACCGGCAAAAGCCGTACCCAGTTGCTCCCGTCGAGTTCGACGTTCCGCAACAAGCAACACAGAGCGGCACGCTGGAGCTGGAGTGGACGCGGCCCGCGGGACTCGGCGGCAACGGCCGCGGCTGCCAGGTTTCGGAAGTCTGGTTGATTCGCGTTCCGGCGGAAACGCATGCCGGCGACTGAAGCACGCGCGGCAGCGACACACTCCAGCTATCGCTGGTACGTCGTGGGCATGCTGTGGGCGATCTCGTTTTTTAATTACGCCGACCGGCAGGCGATCTTTTCCGTTTTCCCATTGCTGCAGAAGCAAATGGGATTGACGGTCATCGAGCTTGGTTTACTGGGCAGTTCCTTCGCATGGGTGTACGGTCTAGGCGCGCAATTCAGCGGCTTGATTGTAGATCGCGTGCGGCGTAAGACCGCGATCATCGGAGGTTTGCAGGCGTGGAGCCTCATCTGCATGGCCACGGGACTGGTAAACAGTTTCCGCGGCCTGTTCATTTTGCGTGCGGCGGAGGGCGTGGGTGAGACGTTCTATTACCCGGCGTCGATGTCGCTGATCAGCGATTATCACGGCGCATCGACGCGATCGAAGGCGATCGGCATTCATCAGACGAGCGTTTACGTGGGGACGATCGCCGGTGGATTCTTCGCGGGTCTCATCGGGCAATACTACGGATGGCGCTGGTCGTTTTACGTCTTTGGCGGGCTAGGCGTCATTCTTGGGTTCGTTTTGCACCGCTTCCTGCGGGAGCCCAAGCGCGGCGCGGCTGATTTCGCCGAATCGGGGTATAGGGGAGCTGCTTCGGTTGCAAAGCTCGGAATCGCGGATTCGCTGCGCGCCGTCTGGAGCACGCCGACGGCGATTATGTTGATGCTCGCGTTCGCCTGCGCGAATTTCGTTGCGGTGGTGCTGCTGAGCTGGATGCCGGCATTCCTGTACGGCAAATTTCACATGAGCTTGGCGATGGCGGGGTTGACGGCGACCATCTTCGCGCAGCTTGCGAGTCTCGTGGGTTCGCTGACCGGCGGTTGGCTCGCCGATTGGTGGCGCGAGCGGACACCTCGCGGCCGCATGCTGGTGCAGGCCATCGGCGTATTCGGCGGCGCGCCATTTGTCGCGCTGTGCGCGCTGACGCAGTCGATCGCGCTGCTCGTGACGGCCCTCGCCTGCTGGGGTTTTTTCAAGGGTCTGTACGACGCGAACATCTTCGCGTCCATGTTCGACGTGATCCGGCCGGAGGCACGCGGCACCGCGGCCGGATTTATGAACACGGTGGGCTGGCTGGGCGGCGGAGGCGCAGCGCCGCTGCTCGTCGGCATTGTCGCGA
>JAICMB010000034.1 GCA_025929455.1 Bryobacteraceae bacterium
ATTCCCGGTGCTGGGGACAGAATTCGCATTAATAATTCCGATTCACGAAGGTAATTTATTACAATACATGATCGGAGGGAGCGGTGGTAAACGGTGTGGAGACCGCGCCCGGTTAAGAGAGCCGCGCGCGCACGCGCTCGCTGAGCGCTTTTCTGTCGACGCGCTTGCCGGCGAGCTTAGCTTGCGCAGCTTTCATAACTACGCCCATTTGTTTTAATGAACTCACGCCGGTTTCCGCGATGGCGGTGGAAATGGCGTCGTTTATTTCCGCGTCCGAAGGCGCGGCGGGCATATAGGATTCGATCAGCCTTTCCTCTGCGTCCTCGGCGGCGGCGAGCTCCGGACGGTTGCCTTTGCGATAAAGCTCCGCGGCTTCACGGCGCTGTTTAATCAGCGTGTTCAGGATTTGAATTTCCGTTTGCTCGTCGAGCGGCTTCATGCTGTCGATCTCGTGCCGCTTCAGCGCGGCTTTGATCATGCGAATGGTCCCGAGGCGGACCTCGTCTTTAGCCTTCATGGCGGCGATCATGTCGGATTGAATGCGATCGAGCAGCGGCATCGCTCCATTGTAGGATGCGTGCGGCGGTCTGCTTGTTATCCTCACAACAGCGATGACTCCCGACCAGATGCGAAGCCTTTTGGAGGACGTTCGGCGCGGCGCCGTGGAAGTCGATGCGGCTTATGAGCGGATGAAGCATTTGCCGTTCGAGGACCTCGGCTTCGCCAAAGTCGATCATCATCGCGCCATCCGGCACGGTTTCGCGGAAGTGATTCTCGGTCAGGGAAAAACGCCGGAACAGGTGCAGGCAATCGCTCACCGGCTGCTCGCAAAATCGCAAAACCTACTGGTTACCCGAGCGGATACCGTCCAAGCGGAAGCGGTAAAGAGCATCGCTCCGGAGGCGGAATATTTTCCGGCATCACGCGCTGTGCGCGTGTGGCGCGATCGCACCATCACCGGCAAAGGCACCGTCGCGGTGGTATGCGCGGGCACCAGCGATATTCCGGTTGCCGAGGAAGCGCGCGTCACGGTGGAGGTGATGGGAAATACGCTCGACGCCATTTACGACGTCGGCGTCGCGGGTATCCACCGGCTTATCGCGAATAGCGAGCGGCTAATGCAAGCGCGCGTAGTTATCGTGTGCGCCGGGATGGAGGGTGCGCTGCCGAGTGCCGTCGCGGGCATGGTTTCGGCGCCCGTCATTGCGGTACCGACGAGTATCGGCTACGGCGCGAGTTTCCACGGACTGGCGGCGCTGCTCGGCATGCTGAACAGCTGCGCGAGCAACGTGACGGTTGTGAATATCGATAATGGATTTGGCGCCGGCTATGTGGCCAGCATGATTAACCGGTTGTAGAGCGCGAAGCCTGAATCAAGCGACGGCCTGATAAGAGCGTGCGGCGGTTTGGCCCTCTTCGGAACTCGCGCCTTTCCGCATGCGGGCGCCGGATGCCTCGGCAAACAGACGTACGCCGAACAGCGGCAGTCCAGTCGCGCGCTTTGGACGGGTGACGGACCACTCCGCGCGAATGTATTGCACCCACGGACAACCAGAAAGATTCACCAGAGTCGAATAATACCCGCAGTACGATTTGGGAGGAATCTGCGCGAGCGGTTGGAAAGTCCAATCCTCGCCATCGCTGGAACCGTAAATTCCCACAGCGATGGATTGATCTTCAATAACGCGGGTCAATTCGAGCGTGACCACCAGCAAATCGCCGCTGGAGGCGCTTACGTCCAGTGCCGGGCCACTTCCACTTTCGCGAACGATGGTTTCCGGCAGTATTTCGTTAGGCAACATGTTCGCTTCTCCTGAGTCGCTTCACGCCGGCGTGCAGCGTGTTCAATTGACGTGCAGTTTTATGTGTACTGCTTGACTCAGTTTGACACATTCCTCACGAAAAAGGAACGGAGATTTTACAGGTAAGACGGTTTCCTGCGGCGGGGATAATGGAAAACAACTACCGGAGCGGCGATCCGAAAAAATGATAACCGCCCCGGCGCCGTGTCGATCGGAATTGACCCTGTAATTGAGACGTTATGGTCCCCTTCTTAAGCGGGGCAGGGCCGTTACAGCTTCTCCGCAATCGCCTTAGCTTGCACGAATTGTAGCAGGTAGTCCGGCCCGCCGGCTTTGGAGTCGGTCCCGGACATATTGAATCCCCCGAATGGGTGCGCGCCCACCATGGCCCCCGTGCATTTGCGATTAATGTATAGATTGCCCACGAAAAAGCGGTCGCGGGCTTTCTTGATCTTCTCGGGGTTGTCGGAGTACACGGCGCCGGTCAGGCCGTACTGCGAGTCGTTCGCAAGATCGAGCGCCTCGTCGAAGCCACTCGCCTTGGCGACGGCGAGGACGGGGCCGAAGATTTCTTCCTGAAAGACCCGCGCGCTGCGATCGACATCGGCAATGATGGTGGGATCGACAAAATAGCCACCGTCCCGCCGAGGTGGGCCGCCGGTCAATAATCTACCTTCTTTTTTGCCTGTGTCGATATAATCGCCGATGGCACGCTGTGCTCTATCATTGATTACCGGGCCCATATAGTTGTCCGGATTGTCCGCCGGGCCGACCTTTATTTGTCGAACGCGGTCTACCAATTTCCGGAGAAAATCGTCGTACACGGCAGCGTCCACGATCGCGCGCGAGCAAGCCGAACACTTCTGTCCCTGATATCCGAACGCGGAACGAAGCACGCCGTCGACCGCGCTGTCTAGATCGCATTCGCGGTCGACGACGATCGCATCCTTGCCGCCCATCTCCGCAATGACACGCTTAATCCAGATCTGGCCCGGCTGCGGCCGCGCAGCGAGCTCATTAATATGCAGACCGACATCGCGCGATCCCGTGAACGAAACGAATCTTGTCTTTGGATGCGCGACGATGACGTCGCCGACCTCCGCCCCGCTGCCCACCAGCATCGAGAAGCTACGCGGGGGGAAACCGGCCTCGAGCAGCACCTCTGAAAACTTCTGCGCGATGGTCGGCGTGTCGCTCGACGGTTTCACGATAACGGTGTTGCCGGTGACGAGTGCCGCCGTGGTCATGCCCACCAGAATTGCGAGCGGAAAATTCCAGGGTGGAATGACGATGCCAACTCCGAGCGGAAGGTAGCGCATCTCACCCCGTTCACCGGGCAATTGCACCAGCTCCGGCGACTGTGACAGACGCAGCATTTGGCGCGCGTAATATTCGCAGAAATCGATGGCTTCGCTGACATCCGCTTCGGCTTCGGGCCAGGTTTTTCCGGCTTCGTAAACCAGCCAGGCGTCGAATTCCAGCTTGCGCCGGCGCAGGATTTCGGCCGCGCGCGCCAGCATCGCGACGCGCTCCCCAGCGGAGGTGGCGCTCCACTCCGGAAAGTAATCGTAGGCGTCCTCGACGGCACGCGATGCCAGTTCTTTGGTTGCCTTATGGTGCACGCCGACAACTTCGGCGGGATTCGATGGGTTCAGCGATTTGAGCAGATGGCCCGTGCGGACGCGCGCTCCCGCCACCAGCGGTTCGTATTCGCGGCCAAACTCCGACCGAACCTGCTGCAGCGCGCGCTGCATTCGGTCGCGGTTGTCCGCGCGCGTAAAATCCGCGTACGGCTCATTATGAAAAGCCGGCAGCGAGGTGACTGGCTCGATTGCCGTAGCCATGAATCAGGCTTCTTGCGGACCGCCGGGCTGCTGTCCTTGTCCGGCGCCTTCCACCAGACGCCGCCCGCGCTCGAACATCTCGGCGGCTTCGTCGGCCAATTGCCGGCCGCGCTCGTACATGTCGCGGCCACGGTCGATGATGTCGCGTCCCTGATCGCTGAGCGCACTGCGTCCCTCTTCGGTCTTCTCCGCGATCCGTCGCCGTACTTCTTCGCCAGGCACGGGCGTGTACAGCAGCGCAACGGCCGCGCCGACCGCCGCACCCGCAATGAACCACATCACACTCGTACCGCTCGATTTTTCAGCCATGCCAACCGCCTCCGGCTAAATTGTAGCGCCGGGTTCGGGGATGAGACCGGTGCGGGCGTAGATGTCGCGGACCGCTATGTTTGTCTTGAATGCACGCAGCTGCAGCGTACCGGCGGGGTCGGTGGTAGACTCAAGCGTCCAACGGCCGTCCTCTAGCGTGAAGACGTCGACGCCCACGCGATCGGCGGCAATCAAGATGTACGTTTTGAGCGAGGCGATCGTGCGATAGCTCTCAAATTTGCGTCCACGATCGTAGGCTTCCGTTGACGGCGACAGCACCTCGACGAGCAAGGCGGGGTTGAGCAGCACATCGACATCTTCATCCGCGAATTGCGCCTCGCCACACACGACACTCGCGTCCGGGTATGTGTAAAGACCAGTCGCGGCCACGCGCACTCTCATATCGCCGTTCATCACTTCGCAGTCAGGCCCGAGTGCGGCATCAAGCAACCGCACAACGTTTACCGAGATGCGGACATGATTTCTGCCGGCGCCCGCCATCGCGAACGTTTCCCCGCCGTGATATTCGCTCTTGTATTCGGCCTTGCGCTCGCGCTCCAGGTATTCTTCCGGCGTGATGAAATGCTTCGGCTGCGTGGACATGGCCTGTTCGTATTATCGCGGAAAGGCGGCACGCGGACGCGCGCGCGCATTTTTCCCATTGACTCTCCCGTGGGGTTCAGTACAATCTTTATGGCCGTCTGATAGACTGATTGTTCAAACACGAACGGGACCCCATGTTTAAACCAAAAAAGGTCCGCTCTGAGGGCGACGGAGCCGACAAGAGCTTCAGCAGCAGCGACGTATCGCGCATCGCGCAAGTGAGCTTACGACAGTTGCAATGGTGGGACGAGCGCAAGGTGGTTTCGCCCCGGCATGAAGGCCACAAGCGTGTCTATCTGCCGCAAGAGGTGATCGAAATCACCGTCATTGCCGAACTGCGCCGCAAGGGCTTCTCGCTGCAGAAGATCCGCCGCGTGCTGCGCTTCTTACAGCGCGAGATGGGGCGCCGCTTGAGCGAAGTGCTCGCTGCCGAGTCCGACTTGCACCTGGTGACCGACGGGAAATCGATTTATCTCGAGGATCAACAGGAACGCATCATCGACATCATTAAGAACGCCCGCCAGCCCATGTTTCTTGTTTGCGTCAGCGACCAGGTACGCCGTCTGGGGGAATCCGGGCCCGCCTCGAAGAAAGCCGGACGCGCCGAAGGCGCGGCATCCCGTAAATCCGCGCGTACCGCATAGCCATCTATCTCCATGCAGCTTAGTAGGCCCGGGCTGCCCACCGCACATCCGGGTAGACTCACGCTAATTCCGCTCGCAGCGGCCACCTACTTCATGGTTTCCGGCGGCCCCTACGGGATCGAAGAATTGGTGCAGGTGTGCGGATATGCGGGTGCGCTGGCCGTGCTTCTTTCAATCCCGCTGATATGGAGTCTGCCAACGGGCCTGATGGTCGGCGAGCTATCGGCGGCGTTGCCCGATGAAGGCGGTTTCTATGTTTGGGTCCGCCGCGCCATGGGTTCGTTCTGGGGATTTCAGGAGGCGTGGCTCTCGCTCGTGGCCAGCGTGTTCGATATGGCCGCGTATCCCGCGCTGTTCGTTTTGTCGCTCGCGCAAATCTGGCCGCCCGCGGCGCGCGGATACAATGGCGTTCTCATCGGCGGCCTGATGATCGGCGCGTGCCTGTTGTGGAATCTGTGGGGCGCGCGGGCGGTGGGCGACGGATCGGTTGTGCTCGGCGTTTTACTGCTGAGCCCGTTTGCGTTCATTGTCGGCCTGGCGTTGACGCGCCACGCTGCGACCGTCTATCCCGGCGCACACGCGGCACCTGCGCACGGCGGCATCCTGGCCGGCATCATGGTCGCGATGTGGAATTACATGGGATGGGACAATGCTTCGACCGTCGCCGGCGAAGTTCACAATCCGCGCCGCACCTATCCGCGCGTGATGCTGCTGGCGCTCGCGGCTATTGTCATCTCGTATGTGATCCCGGTCGCCGCCGTGTGGCGGACGGGCGTCCCCGTTACGGCATGGTCGACCGGCAGTTGGGCGACTATCGCGTCCGTAATTGGCGGACCCGCGCTGGGTTTCGCGCTCGTGGCCGCCTCAATGGTGAGCACGTTCGGCATCGTCAATTCGCTGATGATGTCGTACTCCCGCCTTCCGCTTGCGATGGCGGAGGACGGTTACGCGCCGCGCCTGTTCTCGCGCAAACTCGCGAACGGCGCGCCGTGGCCGGCACTGCTGCTTTGCGCGGCGGCGTGGACGGCCGCCCTCGGTTTGAGCTTCGACCGGCTGCTGATGCTCGACATCTTGTTATACGGAACCGCGCTGGTCCTGGAGTTTATCGCGCTCGCAGTGCTCCGCCGCACGGAGCCGGACCTGCCGCGACCGTTTCGCGTTCCGGGCGGATTCGCGGGTGCCGTCGTCGCGGGCATCGGTCCGTCCGCGCTGCTGTTGGTTGCGCTACTGCGAAATCGCGATGAGCGCATGGGCGGCATGAGTGCGCTGGCGCTCGGGCTGCTGATGATGGCTGCAGGCGTCGCCGTATACCCGCTTATAGTGCGTATGCGCCAGCGTGGCGCTGAAATAGCCGTTCACACGTAAATCACACGCGCTCCGCCTGACTTAACCACATAGCCGATCTCGAAATGCGGCTCCTTAATGCGCGCCAGCAGTTTGCCCGCATCCGCCGCCCGCGATTTACCGACCGCCAGCACCATCCCGATACCGAGGTTAAACGTCCGGCGGTAATCGTCGAGCGGCACCTTGCCGATCTCGCGCAGTTCCTCGAAAAACGGCGGAACGGTCCAGCTCGCCGTCTCGATGCACGCGGCCAGGCCCTTCGGCAAAATACGCGGTACGTTGTCTGTAAGTCCGCCGCCCGTAATGTGCGCCGCGCCCTTGAGCAAGCCTGCCTCGATCAGCTTTCGCAGCGGCTTCAGGTAGCTGCGATGCACGCGCAGCAACTCCGCCGCAAGCGCGTGATCGAGCTTGCGCTTCGCCACATCGAACAGCAGCTTACGCGCGAGTGAATACCCGTTGGTGTGCAGCCCGTTCGAGGGCAGTGCGAGCAGCCGGTCTCCCGCCTTGATCTTCGCCCCGGTAATCATCGCGCTGCGCTCTGCCGCGCCCGTGATGAAGCCGGCCAGGTCGTACTCGCCCTCCGCATACATGCCTGGCATTTCGGCAGTTTCGCCGCCGATCAGCGCGCAGCCGTTCGCGCGGCACCCGCGCGCCAAGCCATCGATCACGTCCGCGGCAACTTCGGCCCGCAGTTTACCCGTCGCGAAGTAATCGAGAAAATACAGCGGCAGCGCGCCTTGCACCGCAATGTCGTTGACGCAGTGATTCACCAGGTCCTCGCCGATGGTGTCGTGCCGATTCGCCAGGAACGCGATTTTCAGCTTTGTGCCGACGCCGTCGGCCGAAGAAATCAGAACCGGCGATTTCCAGCCCTTTATCTGGAATCCCGCCCCAAAGCTTCCGATGTCGGTGAGAACGCCGCGCGTGAAGGTGCTTCGCGCCGCTTTCTTGATACGTGTAAGTGCGCGATCCGCCTCGTCGATGTTGACGCCCGCGTCACGATACGTGACCCTTTGCCTGGTTGCCATCCAATTCGATACCGCATGGTAACCCGCATGTGCGCTTTATACCTTCCCTGCTATTCTGTGGCGTATGGCGCTCCGCGACCGCCTGGCATCTGCTCGCGCACGCACGGACAGCCTCTTTGCGCTGGTTGCGCCGGACGCGATATATGACCGTCCCATCGCCGAACGGCACCGCCTGATTTTCTATCTCGGCCACCTCGAGGCGTTCGACTGGAACCTGCTGGCACGATACGCGATGGATCAGCCGTCGTTCCACAGTTCCTTCGATCAGCTTTTTGCGTTCGGCATCGACCCGGAGCCTGGAAAAGAACGCAGCGACACGCGCGCGGATTGGCCGGGCGTCGACGAGGTGCGGGCGTACAACTCTCGCGCGCGGGATAGCATCGATCACCTGCTAGCCGACATCGCGCCGGATCTGGTCGAGATGGCCATCGAGCACCGCTTGATGCATGCAGAGACGTTCACGTACCTGCTGCATCAGCTTCCTTGTGAGCGCAAAATCCGTATGCCGCACGAAGAAGCGCCGGATGCGCCCTCGCCACAACAGCAGATGATGGATGTGCCCGGCGGCGGCGCCCTACTGGGCCAACTGCCCGGACGTTTTGGATGGGACAACGAATTCGATCGCCACGAGGTCGGCGTTCCGCCGTTCCGGATTTCGAAATACAAAGTCACTAACGGCGAATATCTGCGATTCGTGCGCGAAGGCGGCGAGCCCCCGCCGTTTTGGAAGAATGTGCACGGGCACTGGCTGTATCGCGGCATGTTCGAAAACATTCCGCTGCCGCTGGACTGGCCGGTATATGTAACCCATGAGCAAGCGTCCGCGTACGCCGGATGGGCTGGTTCGGAACTTCCTAGCGAAGCGCAATGGCACCGCGCGGCAAACAGCGAAGCCGCCGTCAACGCAAATTTCGAGCGCTGGAATCCGATCCCCGTAACGGCCGCACCCGATTCCGCCGGACCGTTCGGCGCCGAGCAGATGACGGGCAACGGTTGGGAATGGACGTCAACAGTATTCGCGCCCTTCGATGGATTCCGGCCTCATCACGCCTACCCCGGTTATTCCCGGGACTTTTTCGACGGCAAGCACTATGTCATGAAAGGCGGGTCTTCCTGTACCGCGGCGTGCTTTTTACGATCTTCGTTCCGCAACTGGTTCCGTCCCAACTACCCCTACGTTTATGCGGGATTCCGGCTCGTCGAAAACTGACGCCGTCGCGCAGAAAGCGCAATCGCAGTTCGCGCATGATGTGCGCCAAGGCCTGACCAAACAGCCGCAAAAAGAGCTGCACTCGAAGTATCTTTATGACGCCCTCGGCAGCGCGCTGTTCAACGCGATCACGTTTGTGCCCGAATACGGCTTGACGCGCGCCGACGAGCGGCTGATTGCGCAGCACGCAGACGATGTTGCGCGCAGGCTGTGCGCCTCGGCGGAGATGTCTGTTTTTGAATTAGGCGCGGGTGATGGGCGCAAAGCACGCGCCATAATCCGCGCCGTTTCGCAGCGTCAACCGCATGTACAATACGCGCCCGTCGACGTATCGCCCCTCGCGTTGCAGCACTGCCGTGACGAGCTATCGGATGTAGCCGACGTCGCGGCCATCGAGGGCGAATACCTAGACGGCTTGCGTCGCGCCCTCGCGTTGCGGGAATCGCAGACGGCGCTGGTCCTGTTTCTCGGAAGCAACATCGGCAATTTCGAACGTGCCTGCGCTCGCGACTTCCTTGCGCAGCTTCGCGCTTTGTTGAGGACGGGTGACGCGCTATTGATCGGCGCCGATCTGATCAAAGAAATCCCGCGCATGCTCCTGGCGTACGATGATCCCGCCGGCGTGACCGCCGCATTCAATCTGAACCTGCTCGGCCGTGTCAATCGCGAATTGAATGCCGATTTCGACCTGCGCAAATTCCATCATGAAGCGCGCTGGTGCGAGCGGGACCACCGCGTCGAAATGCACCTGCGCTCGGGGTCAGAGCAAGAGGTGCGCATCCCAGGCGCCGACTGTGCCGTTCATATTCGAGCGGGCGAAACTATCTGGACCGAGTCGTCGCACAAATTCCAAGCCGCGGAGCTGAACGGAATGGCCGCGGCCGCCGGATTCCGCGCCGCCGCGCAGTGGATCGATGCCGAATGGCCGTTCGCGGAGAATCTTTGGATCGCGGAGTAGATCGTTCAGCCGGAGCCGCGGTAGTGTTCGATAATGTCTGCTACGACGCGGGCGGCCGCCGCATTCTCGACGGCATCAACCTCGAAGTGTGCGAAGGCGAAACGCTGGTTCTGCTCGGCCGCAGCGGCTCCGGCAAGACGACGGCGCTTCGCATGGTAAATGCGTTGTTGCTGCCGACGTCCGGCCAAGTCGTCGTGCGCGGCGAATCCACGCGCACCTGTGACGTCGTGCAATTGCGCCGCGCGACGGGCTACGTGATACAGGACGTCGGGCTGTTCCCGCATTTCACCATCGCGCGCAACGTCGGACTAGTGCCGCGCCTGGAGCGCTGGCCTGAAGAGCGCGTTGCATCGCGTACCCACGAACTGCTCGACCGCGTGGGCCTGGACCCGAACCTGTACGCTTCGCGGTACCCGCGGCAGCTCTCCGGAGGTCAGCGCCAGCGCGCCGGAGTGGCCCGCGCGCTCGCAGCCGATCCCGCGCTGTTACTTTTTGACGAGCCCTTCGGCGCACTCGACCCCGTCACACGCCGCGAACTGCAGGACCAGTTTCTTGCGCTGCGACGCACCTTCGGCAAGACATCGTTATTTGTTACGCACGATGTGCGCGAAGCGCTGCGGCTCGCTTCCCGCATCGGACTGCTGGAACACGGCCGACTCAAAGTGCTTTGCACTCCGGAAGAATTCATCGCGTCCGAGGACCCTGAGGCGCGCGCGTTTTTGACTTGCCTGAATGAATAGACAAATCGCGCCGCTTATGTTCGTACTGTGTTGCACCGCCTGTACGAATCCGCACCGGTTGCGGACGCGCTTCGATTATCGCTGTGCGGATGGCATGCGTTTCACCGCGATTATCCAGACCAACGCGGCGAAGCTCCTGCTGCCGTCGAGCAGCGTAACGCTTCCGCAGACCATTGCCGCGTCCGGCGTGCGCTACACGAACGGCGCGATCACGTTCTGGACCAAGGGCAACAAAGCGCAGTTTGAGCAGAACGGGCATTCGCATCCGGGCTGCTGGACGCCGCAATTCCCAGGCGGGCCGCCCGCCGAATCCCCGTAAAGCCACTACGCGCTGGGCAATAACTTCAATCCCACGATCCCGGCGACGATCAGGATTAAACACGCAAGTCGCGCGGCGGACGCCGATTCGCCGAACGCAAAAATTCCGAACAGCGCCGCGCCCACCGTTCCGATCCCTGTCCATACCGCGTACGCCGTGCCGATGGGCAGCGTACGCACGGCGAGGCCAAGCAGAGCCATGCTCGCGATCATTGCGGCGACGGTTGCGATCGTCGGCGCCGGGCGCGTGAAACCGTCCGTATATTTCAGCCCCACGGCCCAGGCCGTCTCCAGGAATCCGGCGATGATGAGAATTGTCCAAGCCACTCCGCTCGCTCTCCGTTAGCCTATAAATGCTGACCGCTGGTGCCGCTTGCCTTTTCTGAACGATATTATCGAACTGACGGCAGAGCATTTCTTGCTCGTGGGAATCGCGATGGGAATCGCGATCGCGGCTGGAGTCCCCGCGGGCGTGCTCGCTACGCGCCGTCCCGCATGGCGGCCGTGGCTGCTGGGGTTTGCGAGCGTTATGCAGACCATTCCCAGTCTGGCGTTGTTCGGCTTTCTGATTCCGGTACCGCTTATCGGCGGCATCGGTCGGCGCAGCGCGATCGTGGCGCTGGTTCTTTACGCGCTTCTACCAGTGGTGCGTAATACGGTAGCGGGAATTTTATCGGTGGATGCGGCGGTCCGCGAATCGGCGGTCGCCATGGGCATGACCGGCGGGCAGATTCTGCGGGGCGTAGAACTTCCGCTCGCGTCGCGCACAATATTCGCGGGCATCCGTGTGGCGACCGTGACTACGGTAGGAACGGCCACCATTGCGGCCGCGATCGGGGCCGGTGGTCTGGGCGTTTTGATATTTCGCGGTATCGCGTCCGTCAACACGACGGAGATTCTGGCCGGGGCGGTTCCGGCCGCCATAATGGCGCTGCTCTGCGATGGAGGATTAGGTTGGATCGAACGGCGTTTCCCCGCTGGATAGCCGCGCTGGCCGCGGTAACGGTGCTCGGTTCGAGCGGTTGCTCCCGGCAGCAGCGCATCATCGTCGGCTCGAAGAATTTCACCGAGCAGCTTATCCTCGGCGAGATCATCGCACAGCACATCGAGCACAAACTGCATCAGCCGGTTGTGCGGCGTCTCAATCTCGGCGGCACGCTGCTCACGCAACAGGCCCTGCTGAGCAGCGACATCGATCTGTATCCGGAATATACCGGAACGATGCTGACGAACGTTCTCAAGCAGCCCGTCGTGACCGATACGCAGGCCGTCTTCGACCGCGTGCGCGTCATGTATCAGGACATCGGTCTGCACGTATTCCGTCCGCTCGGGTTCAACAATTCCTTCGCGATGACCGTGCGCGGACCCGACGCGCGCACCCGTCATCTGAACACCCTTAGCGATGCTGCCATCGACCCGCACGGCTTCGTGCTGGGCGCCGGTTACGAATTTATGGAACGCCCGGACGGCTACGCCAACCTGAACTCCGGATACATGATCCACTGGACCGCGGCGCCGAAGAGCATGGACCTCGGCCTGCTCTATCCCGCCCTCGAACAGAACCAAGTCAGTATGGTGGCGGGCAACATGACGGATGGCTTGCTGTCAAAGCTCGACGTGAAGGTGCTTGATGACAACAAGCACATCTTTCCGCCGTATCAGGCCGTCATCGTGGCCCGCAGCGATTCGTTAACGAAGTATGCGGGTTTGCAGGAAGCGCTCGCGCAATTATCGGGCAAATTGACGACGGACAGCATGCGCCAGCTCAACTACGAAGTCGACGGTCAACACAAGCAACCCGCGGACGTCGCAGCCGCTTGGCTGCGCGAAAACGCGTTGTAGTGGGGCGGGGAGTCTTGCCGCCTCCCTTCGTTCCGCCGGAACCTTTCCGCCCCGGCGCCGTATTACCCCTTTGGATCTCAAGATGCCAATTCATATCCGCCACGTCCTCCGACGCCTCGCCGCTTCGCCTTCCTTCACCGTCGTTACGCTCCTCACGATCGCAATCGGTATCGGAGCCAACACTGCCATCTTCAGCGTAGTGAATGGCGTGCTGCTCAAACCGCTGCCGTATCCCCATGCGG
>JAICMB010000299.1 GCA_025929455.1 Bryobacteraceae bacterium
CGCTGCAGTCCCGGAGGCCTGCCCCACGACGGAATCTGCGCATGCTGCGACGAAATTGAGGTGTAGTAGTACACGGCTGCTCATGCCGCCAGCTCCAACGCGAACACTTCCAATTCCGTGCCGCCGCGCACATCACTCGCCGCCGTCTCGCACACCGCGCAACACAGTCGCTGTACCGAAACCGCGGGCCTCTCTGACGCGCAGCGCGGGCAATAAATCGTGACCGGCATTTCCTCGATGGCAAGCCGCGCGCCTGCGAGTTCCGTGCCCTCGCACGCCAGTTCCCACGCCGAGAGCAGCGCGTCTTTGACCACTCCTGCAAGCGGGCCCAGCCGCACGTATACCGCCTCGGCGCGCGCGCCGTCGCGCGATGCCAGCTCTTCCTCCACACCGTCGATGATGCTCAGCGCGATCGAAAGCTCGTGCACGTCACATCATCTCGATCTTGATGTACCGACGCAAGTCGGGATAGGTCTTCCATAAGCTGAACGCAATGGCCGCCACCGTAACCCAGCCTGCGATTTTGAGCGCTTTCATAACACTGCCGTCCTTTCGTGTACTTCTACTTCCTCCACTAGCGCGAGGATGGTTTCGATTGCCGGTTCGACGGCGGCCTCCACGGCCTCGCTCAAGCCGATGCCGCCGTCGTCGTCCTGGCCCGTTTCCCGTGGCTCGCAGCCGACCAGCAGCACGCGATTCAGCTTCGCGCCCATCATCGCCGCCGAGCGCAACACCGCTACCGGATCCAGGCGGTGCGTGTCGAGCAACACGTCATCCGGCTCTTCTGCGACGATGTTCGCCATATCCGGTTCGAGGGTGTATAGTGTGCCTGGCGCGCCGCCGCGCGCGACCGTATCGACGAGAATTGTCAGCTCAGGCGCGTCGAGCAGCGCAAACACCAAGTCGATGCCGCGAATGCCGAAATCGCCGACGCGCACGTTCGGCGGCAGTGTGCGTTGCGCGAGCCGCTGCGCCACCGACACGCCGAACCCATCGTCGCGATAAAAGATGTTGCCGATGCCGGCGACGAGGATCATGGCACGGGCTCCACTTCGTCAAGCGAGAAAAAGAAACGGTGCCCCGGCTGCCGCATTTCGCCCAGATCGCGGCCTGGGTCGTCTTCCATCACGACCGCGACGTGCACGCGGTCTTCGAAATCCTGCTCCACGGCTTCGACGATCGCGATCTTTCCGTCGAGCAGCGTGTCGAACGGATCGGCGCGCCGGGATAGTTTCAGCCGCACGCGATCGCCGCGGCGCAAGCCCGCGCGCCATTCGCGAATGGTGCCGTGCAGCGCCAGGAGTTGCTCCTCGGAGAGCGATTCGGCGCGTTCGAGCAGACGGCGCGCGTGCTCGCCGGATGCGCGCACTTCGGCTTTCTCGGCGTCGGTCAGTGTGAGGACGCGCAGTGTCAGGATTTCGTCGATTTCGGTCGCGTCGAAGAGATCGCCGGCGCTTTCGGGCGCGACCTGGGGGTAGTCGCTGAGGATGATGGGCGAGGCGAGCATCGTGTCGCGGGTGCCTTCGGCGCCAACTAGTACCGGCCAGACGCCTAGGTTGCGGCACTGTGTGGCGGCGTCGCGGAGATGGTTCGGCGGATCGGTGACGGAGACGAATTGCGCGTTCGTTGCGTGCGCGACCGCGTGGGCGGAGGCGAGGGAGCGGAGTAGCGCTTCGTCCCGGCCGGTGGAGGCGAGCGCGGTTTCATTGCGGACTGCAACGGTCAGCACGACCGGCTCATCTGCGGACGACGGGCCGCCAGCAAGACTGGCCGCCCCACTGATCGCGGAGACCTCCAGTTCTGCGTCGAGCGGTTCCATTCGTGCGTTGTCGACGTCGGGGTCGAACCGGAGGCGCTTGCGGAACGGAGATGAAAGCAGTTGCGTGATTGCGAGTGCACCCGAGGAAGCCGTGCGCTCGATGCCTTCCTGCCATCCTTCTCGCATTAGCAAGTGCAGAAACCGGAGTGTTACTTCGACGGTCGCGGCTTCGCCGCAGACCAGCGGCACTTGCATTTGAAACCACGACCGGTCCGAGCCAGACGCCCAGACCTCGGGATACAGCACGCCGAAGTTCCAGCGTTGGCGATTGCGGATTGAACTGCGCCGGTACGGGTACAGAACGTAGCCCTCGTACAGCACCGCGCGCGCGACACGCTCAGCGATGTCGCTCATACCGGAACTCCCCGCGCCCGTTCGTCCGACGCAAGCAGGAGCTCGATGGCGTGCTCCCAATCCGGCAAACCTTCGCGCACCTTGAAGCGGTACAGCTTGTCCAACACGCGGCGCTCGACACACAGCCACGCGGAGTGCGGATAGCAGCGCTCCAGCAACTCCTTCCACGCGCTCACCTGTAACCGGAACCGCGCTTCCGTACTCCACGACACCGGCGCGACCTGCAACCCCGTCGGCCCCTCGTAAAAAATCGAACCGCTAAACAGAAATGTCAATGGCACGTCGCCGCCGTGCAAGGCGTGAAAATACTTTGATACTCCGGCGTTCAGGTCGCACGTACACGGGATGTCCACGCTCTGCGTGGTCGCGCCCGTAAAGGCTGGCACTGTCAGACTTGCGTTGGTCCATAGCAGAGGCCGCAGCGTACTCCCCCAGCGCTCCGGCTCGCCAAATAAATCCCGAAGCTGTTCCTTCTCCTCCGCCGCATACTTCCGCCGCGGTGCCTCGATGCGCACCTGACATCGCAGCAGGATTGTCTGTATCGGCTCATCCGCCGGCACGGACGAGATTCGCAGCGCAAACGAGAGCACGGGCGTAACTGCGTCAGTCGCCGCTTCCACGCCAGTGACTTCGAATGACAGGTCAGGCATGCGCTTCCACCCGCGCCGGCCGCGCGCGCGGCTTGAGCTCACCGAAGAACTCCGCAATCGCGGTCCACGCCTCGTCGCCGCCCGAAAACCCGCGCCAATGAGCGCGCACCAGGCCCGTGAGCTTATAACACTGATCAATCGGAGCCAGGTAATAGTCGCGTGCGCCATCGATGCGATTGATCAGCAGCGCTTCCACATCGGAGGCCATCCGCCGCAGCCGCGGGTTCGATTCGCACAACTCTTCCCAGCACTCCGGATCAACAACGGTCTCGGTCGGCCCCGCCGGACTCGGATACAGCGCCAGCACCGACCCGGATACACTCGAGTGAAAAAAGAACACCAGCCCAATCGGAATCGCGAGCGCGTTCCACTGCTCGTCGCGAATATCAAAATCACTTAACGCAAACGCGTCGCGCGGCACGCGGCGATAGCGCGTCTCGCCGGTTCCGGGGAAAAGAATCGCGCAAGGATCGCACGCGCATATCAGGCGCTTGGCCTGCGGGTCGACCAAGTGCTGATGTCTCGGTGCGAGCGGCGCCGCGCACAGGTCGCACCATTCCGCCGCGGACTTTTGCTCAAGAAACCGCCGCAGCGACGCGAACCCGCTCATGTCGCTTGCCTCGCGAGATCCGTGAGTGGAACGAACCCCGGCGCGTGAGCCTCGCGAACTCCCTCGACGAGAACGGTTTCAATCTCGGGCGCGGCATCGTAAATCGCATTCTCGATGTCGTGCTTAACGCCGGCCAGCGTGGTGCGCGCACTCTCGTATCGCACGCGCGCCGTTCCGTCCGCGATTGAAACCAGCCGCACGTCCGCGCCGCGCGGATTGAAACGCAGCCGCAGGGTTTCAATCGCACGCCGCACGCGCGTTTCGCAGTCGTCCGGATGGATATCGTGCAGCAGGAGCATGCCGCTCGCGACATCGTCCGCTGCGATCGCTTCCACGATCTCGCGACCCGCCGGACCCGCCGCTTCGGCGATCTCCAGCACCCGCCGCAAGCCCGCGCCGTGAAAATCGATTACCGCCTGCAGCAGTTCCACCGTGAGCGCGCGGCTGCGGCTGTCCGGCAGCGACTCCGCCTGCCGCACCAGCGCTTCGATGCGCCCGACCCACTCCCGGGAGCGGACTTCGTCAGATGCCATGGTTGATTATTACGCGGGCGGCATGTTGGGCATGCGCGGATCGATGGGCCCGTGGTGACTGGGATTCACGCTGGTAGAATCGCGCGCGGTGCGGCCCCCTTTCTCGCGGCCCGGCTCGGGACCTTTCCGCGTCACCATCTCCTCGCCGCGGCTGGTTCCCGGCGTGTGCGACGGCATCTTCGATTTCTTACCGTGGTGTACCAGTTTCATAGCGTCCTCTATGCGTGCATCCCTAGCATCGAAGAGTGCCGCGTCCGCAACACCTTTCCCTGCCCCAAATACATGTGCACGCCGCACGGCAAGCACGGATCGAAGCTGCGCACGGCGCGCATGATGTCGATGCCTTTGAAATTCTCCGGGCCGTTCTCCTCGAAAATCGGCGTGTTCTGGATGGAATCCTCGTACGGTCCCGGAGTTCCGTAGATATCTCGCGGACTCGCGTTCCACGGCGTTGGCGGATACGGATGGTAGTTGGCGATCTTGCGGTCTCGAATCACGACGTGATGCGAGAGCACGCCGCGGACCGCTTCGTGAAAACCGCAACCGATAGCCTCGTCGGGGACCGTGAATTCGGACCAGGTCTTGGTATCGCCGCGCCGTACGTGGTCCATCGCCTTCTCGACGAAATACAGCGCGGCCGCCGCCGCATACGCCTGGAAATACGTGCGGGCGCGATCGCGCTCAATCGCGTTACTCCACTGCGGAATCTTCCACTCGAACGTCCTCTCCGGGTGCGACAGCGATTTTGGGAAATTGATCTTCACGCTCGAACCGGTCGACTGGATATAGCCGATATCTACAATCCCATTCAAAGCGGTCGACCAGAGCCGCGCCAGCGGACCACCTCCGGTATCGAGGGCCAGGTGATCGCCCGTGCGCTTGTCGAGCCAGCGCGGCGACATTACCCACGTGTAGTTCTTCTTGAAGTCGCGTTTCTGCGGGCGCGGTGTCGTGGTCTGGTTCCAGGGATGCCGCTTGTCGACGGGATTGCCCAGGGGATCCGTTTTGACGAACGTTTGCTGGTTCTCCCAATCGTCGTAATAGGAACTCCCCAGCAGGATGCGCATCTTCAGGTTGATGTCGATGAGATCGTTCGTCACCACCTGCCCATCGACAATCACGCTCGGCGTCA
>JAICMB010000618.1 GCA_025929455.1 Bryobacteraceae bacterium
GAGAACGATGGGAAAATCCGCTTGAGGCTGATCATGTTCCAGGCGCGTTCCACGACCTGAGCCGTGAGCGCCAGGTACCCGAGCGCGATCAGACCGTACCCGTAATAAAGAAGGACGGCGGAGCCGATCGAGCGCAGCGCCAGGCCGGAGATGTAGGCGTGATTGATGGCATCGAAACGCTGAAAGCCTTCGAGGGCGCCGCTGAATACGGACGAGTACACGCCGATGGCGACCGACACGCTCGCGGTCAGGCCCACGATAAGCGCTTCGTGTTGCAGTTCCGCCGGCACGTGGAACATGGGCAGGAAAAACGAAGCCGTCGAGAACGCGATCGCGATGATCAGCAGGGCGATGCCGCCGAAGTACAGCGAGCCGGTGTTCAGAACTGCATTCACGCCTTCGGCGTCTTGCCGCGCGCGGTACCGGGCAGAATAATTAATAATGGCGGCGCGGAAGCCCAAGTCAAAGAGCCGCAGGTAGTCCAGTAACGAGAAGACCAGCGCCCAGATGCCGTAGCGCTCCGGGCCGAGCTTCCGGATGATGTAGGGTTGCAAAACGAACCCAAAGAAGATCATCAGCCCGGTGCCGGTCCAATTCCATAAAACGTTGACCAGGAAGTGCTTGCCCTTGGTGGGCACGTGCGCGGCGGGTTGCGAAACGGCCTCGGTACCGGTCATCGTTTTGGGTCTGAAAAAACGAAGCCAACGGCAGCGGCCAGTTCCCGAGCGCCACGGTCTCGCGGGTCACAGGCGGCGTAGAGCGGCTTGCATCCAGCTCGCGCCGCGCACTCGGCGATGAACTGCCGCGCCAGGCCCCGGCGGCGGAACTCCGGAAACACGAACAGCCGTTCGATGACGAAGGCGGGCTCATTTTCGGCGGGGCCGCAGAAACACCAGCCTGCCAGTTTCTCCCCCTCGAGTGCGGTGTAGAACCATCCGTCGCGGCGTACCAGCGCGGGTGCGGCGGCAATCGCCGCCGTTACCTGTGTAGTGGCGGGCGCGAGGAGAAAATCTCGGACGCAGTTGGTGCGGAGCTCGAACGCGGCCGTACTGTGGGGAGCGCGTTCAAGCCGGTAAAGCACGGGCTCGCCGCTTGGGGTGCGGCGGCCAAGATTCCGCACACGTTCCGCGGCGGGCAGGACTTTCGATTCCCAAGCTTCCGGCCCTAGTTTCTTCGCAACCAGCGATTTCGCCGTATCCGCCGCGCGCTTGCGGGCGGCGCTGAGACCGTACCGCACAGGATCGCGATAGACCTCAAAAAGCGGGAGCTCCACCTGCTCGGTGCCGATGCGGCGCTTAAACCCGGTGTTCCCGCGCGTCAGGTCGAGCCCGCGCAGGCCATACACATCGACAGCATCGCGCAGCAGCGCCTGCATCAACACCAAGGCGGGCGAGCGGTGCTCGAGCAGAATGTCGTACGCCGGCGCGCCGAAATACGCGATGCCGTTCCAAACGAACCCAAAATGCGCGGCCAGCAACCGCTCGCCCGCGTGCATGACCATGACGTGCGCGATGGAGTCGGGCTCGCGCAGCAGCGCTTCATGAAACGCCTGCTTGCGCGGTGAATCGAAGGAGGTCGAGCGGCCGGCGGAAATCTGGCGCAGACAGTGCTGGTCGTAAAACTCGGATTTGAAACGGTCCCACTCGCGGGCATCTTGAATCTGCGCGATGCCGAAGCCGTCGAGGCGCTCGAAGAAGTTCAAATGCCGGATCGGTTTCTTCTTGGCGGGCGGCCACCAGCGCCAGGCCTCGTGGCGGCGTTCGATGACGCGCAGGCCCGCTTCGGCGCACAATCCTGCCGCGACCGCGACGGTCGGTGAAGCGGGCTGCAATGATCCGAGCTCGAAGGGACTGGCGAAATCGCCGGCGCGGTAGAACCGTAAGGCGTCGCGCGTGACCGTTGTGCGCTCGTCCGGCGCAGACACGAAATCCCGGTAATCCGCCATGTTATCGCCCGCAAACGTCAACCGCCGCGTGGCGCGCTCTATAGCGAGCGGCGCGTAGCCGATGAGGCGGTCGCCTTCGCAGGCGGCGATCAGGACAGGCTCGAAGTCGTCTTCATAGTGCCGGTACCACGGCAGGTACCACATGGGCGTCTGGAACAGCGTGGCGGTACGGTCGGCGGCGATCACTTGCCGCCATTGCCGCAGGCGGCCGGCGGCGTGTTCACGTTCGATTTCAGCGAGCGAGCGCAGCGTGACAGATCGAACATCGGAGGCGAGCTGTGAGGCTGTCGGAATCGCCGAGGTCATACACGCGTAGTCGCGGCGGGCGGAGCGGTGACCCGAGCAACATCTATAATTATACGATTCGCGGTTTGCGGGCCCATGAGCTAAGAGCGGACGAGCGGGTGTGGACACCCGCTGCAGGCGTGGACGCCTGCCCCACATTTCTTATCGGCCGGATCAGGTGAAAACAGTAGGCGTCCTGACGTCCTACAATAAAGGAACAATGCAAGTTATCCGTAGTGCGCCGGTGTACGACGTAGTTGTGATCGGGTCGGGCGCGGGCGGTGGCACGGCGACCAAGGTGCTTGCGGATCAGGGCGTCAAGGTCGCGCTCCTCGAAGCGGGCCCGATGCTCAATCCCGCCAAGGATTTCAAAGAGCACATGTGGCCTTGGCAGGTGCGCCACCGCGGCGTAGGCGATGGCGGTGAAGAATACTTCGGCCGCTCGCGCTGGGGCTTCGGATATTTTTCGGCGTCGTTCGGCGGCTGGGGACTGGACGGGGAGCCGTACACGGTCGCGCCGGGCAATAAGTTCCGCTGGTTCCGCTCGCGCATTGTCGGCGGCCGCACCAATC
>JAICMB010000337.1 GCA_025929455.1 Bryobacteraceae bacterium
AGGTCTTTCGCAAAGTGGTTCAAGGTGCCCAACGGCACGACACCTAGCGCCGCTTCCGTCCCGGCGAGCGCGGCGGCTACGGCGCTGACGGTGCCATCGCCGCCGCACGCGATGATTGTCTGACAGCCCGCCGCGAGCGCGTTTCGCGCGCAGTCGCGCAACTCGATACGGTTCCGCCCCGTCGCCGCACTGACGTCCAAGCCGGCCTTACGCGCGAGTTGCGCAACGTGATCGCAGGTGGTGTGCCGCGCCAACGCCCCCGCGCGCGGGTTCATGATCAGAGCGATGCGGGTGGCGGTTAGCCGCGCCGCGCCAGCCTGCGGTTTTTCATTGCCACCATTACCGCTACCCATAAAAGACCGATCGCAAATCCGCACAATACGTCGGACGGATAGTGCACGCCCAAATAGACGCGCGAAAAACCAATTGCCAGCGCAAAAACCACCGCAACGGCGATCATCAGAACACGAATCGCGGCGCTGCGTACGTGCATCCCGAGCACGATCGCAAGCGTGACGTAGAAACACATCGACGTGAGCGCGTGTCCGCTCGGGAAGCTCCAGGTGTCCGGCTTGGGATATCCAAAGAATGGCGCCGGCCGCGCGCGGTGCACTGCCAGTTTAATCATGGCTCCGGTGCCCGCGGCGCCGACCAAGGGTCCCAACAATAGCGGGATAACGGAGCGCCCCAGGTCGCGCGAAAACCACAACGCAATGCCGACGGCAACCGGCCACACAAATTCCGGCGAACCCGCCCACGTAATCACGCGCATGCTCCGCGTCAACGACGGAATGGATTCGGAGTGTACCTGTGCGCGCGCGTGGGCGTCGAACGCCGTGCACTGTCCGCTCACTACAAACCAGGTCAGCCATGCCACGCAGGCGAGCAGCATGGCAGCCGCAATCGCCGCGGGCCAGTGCGATCTTCGCATCCTCAGCCTAATGCCGTGCTGGTAATCAAGTCGTGATCGCCCGGCGGAACGAAGCCGCGCTCGCGCATGAGCCGCGCGACTTGCGCCCAGTGCCGGATCTCGTGCAGCAGCACATGAAACACGATCTTGCGCACCGAGGCGCGATAATGGCGTCCTCCTAAATCGAAACTGACGAGGCGCTCCCAATCGCGCGGCGCGGCATCGCGCACGTAGCCGCGCAGCACTTTGCGCGTCTCCATGCCGAAGCCGAACACCTGCGCCAGGTTGTCGCTAGGACGGCCGCGATATTCGGTGACGGGTTGGTCGCGCAGCCGCTCGACATAGCGCAGCTCAGGGCCGAAGATATGGAGAATGAGCGCGCCGATAGTCGAATCGCGGTCGCCGGCCACCGGCATCTTGAGCAGTTCCTCACCGTTCTCGTGAAACCAGTTCTCCCAGCGCTCGCGCTCCTCGTCGGTGTACCGCATCAACTCCTCCACCGTCAGGTGCATATGACCTATGGTAAAGACGCGGGAGCGCTCAAGGTCGATACCCGGGCGGGGCTTCGAAGCCGCCGATTTCGTCAGCAAGCAATGCGGCGAACTCGATCGGGGTAGCATCTTCCCAATAGGGGCCCATGATCTGCAACCCAACGGGCAAACCCGCCGCCGTTCTGCCGATAGGCGCCGCGGTTGCCGGGCAGCCGGTGAGAGTCGGCGTGGCGATCCAGTTCAGCATCTCCATGTAAGGGCGCTTCCCATCCGCCGTATCGATGACGCGCGCACCCATATTCGGGCTGTGATCGTGCGCAAAGGCGGGCGTGAACGCCACCGGCGTCAGAAATACGTCGATATTTGCAAAATAATCTTGCCATTGCTTGCGAAACCCGAGCCGCCGGAAGTCTTGGTCCTGCCATTCCGCATGACTGGCCCGCAAGCCTCGTCCAGGCGGCGTTTCGGCAGGATACTGCGCCAGCAGCGTTTCCTGCGCCGCTTTCGGCGCCGTGGCATAGAAGAATGCAAACAGCAGGACCAGGTAGTTGTCGAGCAGTTCGGGAAGGTGAAACCCGGCCGGCCATCCCGGATGTAGTTGAGCACCGGCGCGGCCGAGAGCGGTGAGCGCGCGGTCGAGCACAGGTTTCATGTCGGACGTGGGACGCGCAGAGGGATCGTCAACGACGAAGCCGACGCGAAAGTCTTTCAACGCGCGCTTTCGCGCCGCCGGCATTTTCCAGGACCAGGCTTTCGCAGCCCATCCGTCCGGGCCGCCGATCACTTTCAGCCCGGCATGGAGGTCGCGCGCGCTGCGCGCGATGGGACCGGCGACGGCCAGCAAGGTCGAAAAGCCGGGCGCCTCTTGTGCGCCGCCGGGCAGATGGCCGCGGAGGCTTACGAGATCGAGCGTCGGTTTATGCGCGTAGATGCCGCAGAAGTGCGCGGGGACGCGCAGCGAGCCGCCGATATCGCTGCCTACGCTCAAATACGTCAATCCTGCCGCGAGGGCCGCTGCACTGCCTCCGGATGAACCGCCGGGCGTGCGCTTCACATCCCACGGGTTGTTGGTGGTGCCGTAAATAGGGTTGTATGTTTGCCAATCCTGCAGATTCACGGGCACGTTTGTTCCGCCGGTGAGCACCGCACCCGCGCCCAGCAGGTGATCGACCACCGCGGAATTTTTTTCCGCGCGGGCATCTTTGAACTGCGGAATGCCCCAGGTGTCCGGCTCGCCTTTCACGCCAAAGCTTTCCTTAACCGCGAACGGCACGCCGTGGAAAGCGCCCAGCGGCTCGTGTCGCGCGATGGCCTCGTCGGCACGCCGTGCTTGCGCCAATGCTTGCTCGCGCATTTGGTAAACGAACGCGTTAAGCTGCGGCTGGTAGCGGTCGATGCGCTCGAACATGCGGCGGGTCAGCTCAGTGGACGACACTTTTTTCGTGCGAATCGCATTTGCCGCTTCGAGCGCGGAAGCAAAATCGAAGCCGGTCGCCGCGGCTTCAGCGGCCGTTGCTACCGAGGCCGCGGCTGCCGATTGCAACAGTTCCCTTCGGGTCATATCTTCAGGCTATCGTCCGCGGGTAGCCGCCGCACAATCTGCCCGACGGTCGACGAAAGCATCTCGCGCACTCTTTGCCGTGTAACGGGGTGGCGCAGATCGGGCGCGATCTCCAGCAGCGGTTCCAATACGAAACGGCGATTACACATGCCCGCATGCGGCACCGTCAGCGCCTTCGTCGTAATCACGAAATTGCCGAACAGGACGATGTCGATGTCGATCACGCGCGGACCTTTCGCGACCACACGCTTGCGGCCCATGCGCTTCTCGATGGCGTGAATGCGGTGCAGCAATTGCATCGGGAACAGCGCAGTTTCGACTTGCGCGGCCAGGTTCAGGAACCACGGCTGATGCCGCACGTCCTGCGGCTCGGTTTCGTACAGCGACGAGGCGTGGACCACGTGAACGCCCTCGCTCTCCAGTTCCTCCAGCGCTTGCCGCAAGTTCGCCGAACGGTCCCCCAGATTGGAGCCAAGCGACAGGTATGCCGTTCGCACGCGCGCTCCCTCAAAACAGCGAATTCTGAATCCGCACTCCACGCCGCGGCACCTGAAAATATTCGAACGCGCGATCGGTGCCCATGCGTCCGCGCGGCGTGCGATCGATAAATCCGAGTTGCATCAGGTACGGCTCGTAGACTTCTTCGATGGTGTCGGCCTCCTCGTCGATCGATGCCGCGATAGTGTTCACGCCCACAGGACCGCCGCCGTATTTTTCAAGGATGGTGAGCATGATCTTCTGGTCGATCTCATCGAGACCGAAGCTGTCCACTTCGAGCAGATCGAGCGCGATTTCGGCCACGCCGTTGTCGATGTGGCCGGCGGCGCGCACTTGCGCATAGTCGCGCACACGGCGCAGCAAGCGGTTTGCGATGCGCGGGGTCCCGCGGCTGCGCCGGGCGATCTCCTGCGCGCCGGCGGCATCGATGACAACTTCCAAGAGGGCCGCCGAGCGTTCGATGATGCGCGTCAACTGCTCGACATCGTACGGATTCAGCCGCAGCACCAGACCGAAACGCCCGCGCAGCGGAGCGCTGACGAGACCCAAGCGCGTCGTCGCGCCCACGGCGGTGTAGCGCGGAATCGGCATCGAGTGCGTGCGCGCGCCCGGTCCCGTGCCGATCAGAATATCGATGCGGAAGTCTTCGAGCGCGGAATACAGGATTTCTTCAACGTCCGGCAGCAGGCGATGAATTTCGTCGATGAAGAACACCTGGCGCGCCCGAATGTTGGTGAGCACGCCGGTGAGGTCCAGCTTCTTCTGCAGAATCGGCCCGGAGGTTTGTTCGAAGCCCGCGCCGAGTTCACACGCGATGATGTTTGCGAGCGTCGTCTTGCCGAGGCCGGGCGGGCCGTACAGCAGCACGTGATCCATGGCCTCGCCGCGTTGCGAGGCGGCTTCGATTGCGATGGCCAGGTTCTCTTTGAGCTTCGCCTGGCCTGTAAAGTCTGCGAGGCGCTGGGGGCGCAGCGCGGCTTCGAATTGGCGCTCGCCTTCGAGCGGGGCCGCGGAAACGATGCCCTTATCGCCCATCATTCACCGATTCCACTGGCGCGGCCAGTCTCCGCTGCCCTGTGGGGCAGGCGTCCACGCCTGCAGCGGGTCTCCAGACCCGCTTCGTCCCCTAAGCGTTGTACGGATGACTCATGAGGAAGAGGCCGGTCTGGAGACCGGCCGCAGGCGTGG
>JAICMB010000467.1 GCA_025929455.1 Bryobacteraceae bacterium
CGGGACTCGCTCCGGGCAGCGCGGCGCTGACGACGATAGTCGGATAATCGACGCTCGGCAGCGCCGCCACCGGAAGCGAAAGATAGGCCACGATGCCGAACAAAAGGATGGCAGCCATGACCAGAGTGGTCATGATCGGACGGTCGATGAAGAAACGCGAAATATTCATGGGCTACAGCGCCGGAGCCTCGGTTTTTACGCCGGGCACCGCGATGATGCGCGCGCCCGGGAACAGGGCCATCTGGCCGTCCGTAACCACCGTTTCACCGGCAGTGACGCCCTTCTGAATCACCGCCTGGCGGCCGGAGGTCTGCACCACTTCGACGGTACGCGGCTCCACGGTCTTGTCGCTCTTCACGACGTAGATCATCGGCCCATGCTGGCCGGCCTGCACGGCTTCGGAAGGAACCACGGTCGCGTTCTTGCGTGTGTCGAGCACCAGGGTGGCGTCCACGAACTGGCCCGGCCACAGGACGCCCTGCTCGTTCGGGAACGTGCCCTTCAGTTTGATCGCGCCGGTAGCTGTGTCAACGGTGTTGTCGATGACACTGAGCACGCCCCGCGCGGTTTTCGAGGAATCGTCCTGCGGCGAAACGGTGATCTCCATGCGACGTGTGGCCTGATTGCGGCGAATGGCTGCCAGATTCTCCGCGGGAACCGAGAAGCTGACGAAAATGGGCTGGATCTGATTGATGACGACCAGCGTGGTGTCGTTGTCTTTCACAAGATTGCCTGCCTGCACCAGCAGGTTGCCCGCGCGGCCCGAAGCGGGCGAACGGATTTCGCAATAGCTGAGGTCGAGCTTGGCTTTGGCAACCGCCGCGCGATCGCTGTCGAGCGCGGCTTTCATGCTCTCGGCCGTCGCCTTATCGGCTTTTACCGATTCGAGCAGCGCGTCCGAGTTGGTACGGGTCTGATCGTACTGCATCTTTGCGATCACACCCTCTTTCATAAGCTTTTCGTAGCGCCCGGCGTCTTCGGTCGCCTGTTTACTTTGCGCGGTATCGCGGGCGAGCGCGGCCTGCGCCTGCCGCAGTTGCGCAGTGTCGCGTTCGAGCACCGCTTCGGCCTGCCGCAACGCCTGCTGATAGGGGCGCGGGTCAACGGTGAATAGCAGATCGCCCCGGCGCACGTTAGTGCCTTCGGTGAAATGGACTTGTTGCAACTGGCCGGCGATTTGGGACTTCACTTGCACGGTCACGTAAGGTTCTACGGTTCCGACGGCGTGCACTTCCACCGGAACGGATTCCGCGCTTGCCTGCGCCACCGTTACGGGTACCGGCGGAGGCCCGCCGGCGGCTGCCGCCGGTTTCTTCTTTTCGCAGCCGGCCAGCAACAGCACACACGCGGTGGCGGCTACGAGATGCAATTTCAGTGAATACACAGGTAGGTCAGACCTCAAACTGGGACTCTTTCAGTGTACCGTGCGAGCCCTTGAATTCGAATACGATACCGGATGGGATGAAGTTCCCCCCTCGTGCGTTGCAGCAGAACCGCGCGCAGGGGCATCTTAAAGTCGTGGCATCGAATCCGTTCCCGATCGTACCCGGAGGGCCTGCGCCCGCACGAGCGGCGGCGGGGAACGATCCCGTATGCGGGATGACGGTCGATTCGGCGCACGCCGCCGCCACCGTAGAGCACGACGGCAGTACATACTACTTCTGTTCAAAAGGTTGCGCGGCGAAGTTTGAGGCCGCACCGGAGAAGTTCGTAGCCTCGGCGCTGCAAGTAGCCCCGGCACTACAGAAAGACCCGGTATGCGGGATGACGGTCGATCCGGCACACGCCGCGGCCACGGTCGAACACGGCGGACAAACGTACTATTTCTGCTCGAAAGCTTGCGCGGAGAAATTCGAGGCAGCCCCAGGAAAATTCCTAGCACCCGCGCCACCGTCCGCGCCAGCGGCGCCCGAGCGCGCTGACGTCATCTACACCTGCCCGATGCACCCCGAAGTGCGTCAGATCGGCCCGGGGGTGTGTCCGAAGTGCGGCATGGCGTTGGAACCGGCTGAGTTCCGCTTCGACGCCGAAGCCGAGCCCGAGAACCCCGAGTACGCCGATATGAGGCGGCGGTTCTGGATCGCGCTCGCGCTCACTCTGCCCATGCTTGCGTTCATGATCTCGGACCTGTTCCCCGGGCGGCCGTTGCAGGCGCTACTGGGACCGGCGATCGACTGGATCCAGTTCGCGCTCGCCACACCAGTGGTGGTGTGGGCGGGCTGGCCGTTTTTCGAGCGCGGCTGGGCGTCGGTGGTGCATCGCAGCCCGAACATGTTCACGCTGATCGCGGTCGGAACGGGCGCGGCGTTTGTGTACAGCGTCGTCGCGGCCGTCTTTCCGGGCGTGTTCGCGGAGTCCTTTCGCGATCCCATGACAGGCAAGGTGGGCGTGTATTTTGAACCGGCAGCCGTCATCATCACGTTGGTGTTGCTTGGGCAGGTGCTGGAGTTGCGGGCGCGCGCGCAGACCAGCAGCGCGATACGTGGTTTGCTGGGCCTGGCTCCGAAAACCGCGCGCGTGGTTGTGGACGGCGGCGACCGCGACGTGGCGTTGAGCGAGATTCATCCGGGCATGCTGCTCCGTGTGCGGCCGGGCGAAAAAATTCCCGTGGATGGCATCGTGGCCGAAGGCGCGAGCACGATTGACGAATCGATGCTCACGGGCGAGGCCGTTCCCGTAGAGAAAGCCACGGGTGCGAAGGTGACCGGCGGCACCGTGAACCAGACCGGCGCGTTCGTTATGCGGGCGGAGCGTGTGGGCGCCGATACGGTGCTGGCGCGTATCGTGCAAATGGTCAGTGAAGCGCAGCGCACGCGCGCACCGATTCAGAAATTGGCTGACCGTGTGTCGGCATGGTTTGTACCGGCGGTGATTATTATCGCGGTGATCACGGCGATCGCGTGGGCGATTGCGGGACCGGAGCCCCGCGCCGCGCACGCGCTCGTGAACGCCGTGGCGGTGCTGATTATTGCGTGCCCGTGCGCGCTCGGTCTGGCCACGCCCGTATCGATCATGGTGGCGACGGGCCGCGGCGCGCGCGCCGGAGTGCGGGTGCGCAACGCCGAAGCGCTCGAAACGCTAGCGCACGCCGATACGCTGGTGATTGACAAAACCGGCACCCTGACGGAAGGACGTCCGGTGGTGATCTCGACGACGCTAAGCGCAGGAGGACTGCGGCTCGCGGCCGCTTTGGAGCAGGCGAGCGAGCATCCGCTGGCGGGGGCAGTGGTGGAAGCAGCGCGCGAGCAAGGGCTGGAGTTGCCGCGCGCGGAGGAGTTTCAATCGGAAACCGGGCGCGGCGTATACGGAGTGGTGGAGGGCCGCCGCGTGCTGGCCGGAAGTGCGCGATACCTGCACGAAAAGGGCATCGAAACAACGCAGCGAGGGACGATTTTCGTGGCGCTCGACGGACATTATGCCGGAGCCATCGCGATCGAGGACCCCATCAAAGAATCGGCGCGCGAGGCGATCGGGCGCTTGCATCGCGAAGGCATGCGCATCGTGATGCTGACGGGCGACCGCGAGGAATCGGCGTCCGATGTCGCGCGCGAACTGGGGATCGACGAATACCATGCGGGGCTGCTGCCGTCGGAGAAGCTGGATCATATACGCGCGCTGCAACACGATGGCCGCGTGGTGGCGATGGCGGGCGACGGCATC
>JAICMB010000280.1 GCA_025929455.1 Bryobacteraceae bacterium
ATGGCGTATGCCGTGAGCGCGATAATTCGCACGCGTGTGCCGCCGGCGGCCTCGCGAGCACGAATCAGACGTGTTGCTTCCAAACCGTCCAGGTCGGGCATTTGCACATCCATGAAAATCGCGTCGAACCGCGTTGCCTCCGCGGCCTCTGCCGCTTCACGCCCGTTCGTCACCACCGTCACCGCGTGACCTACGCGCTGCAGCAGCCGCGAAAGCAACTGCCGGTTAACTGCGTTATCCTCCGCGATTAAGATTCGCAGCGGCGGAGCGACCGGCCCGTCAGGCGCACTCGCCGCCAGCGGTTCCGGCGCGGCGCTGTGTGGCTCCCCGAGTTGTACGGTGAAATGGAACGCGCTGCCGCGGCCCGGCTCGCTCTCCACCCAGATGCGCCCACCCATGAGAGAAACGAGTCTCTTGCAAATGGCCAGGCCCAAGCCCGTTCCTCCGTAAAGCCTCGTTACCGATGCGTCCGCCTGCGAAAAGGCTTCGAAAATACGGTGCTGCGCGTCCGGCGCGATCCCGATACCGGTGTCGCTCACGGTGAAATGCGCGTGTCCCGTGCCGGCGCGCTCGAGGCGCACCTGCACCGACCCCGCCGCCGTGAACTTCACGGCATTTCCAAGCAAATTCAGCAGCACCTGCCGTATGCGGTGCGGATCGCCGCGCACCCAGTCCGAACCGCTTTCGTCAGCGGCGAGCCGCAGTTCCAATCCGCGCCGCTCGGCCTCCGGCTGCACAATGCGCATGGCCGACTGCGCGCACTCGCTCATCGAAAAATCGACGTCCTCAAGCTGCAACCGCCCCGCCTCAACGCGCGAAAAATCGAGCACGTCGTTGATCACTGTCAGCAGCGCGTCCGCCGAGCCCCGAATCGTCCGCATGTATCCGGCCTGTTCCGCCGTGAGTTCCGTGTCGAGCATCAGATCGGAAAACCCGAGAACGCCGTTCATCGGCGTCCGAATCTCGTGGCTCATGTTAGCCAGAAACGCGCTTTTGGCGCGGCTCGCGGCCTCCGCCGCTTCTTTCAGCTTCTCCTCCGTCGCCAGTTTCTCCGCGATGGTCGCCACGTGCTGGCGGACCTTTCGCCGCAGCACCCAAACCCACGCAGCGGCCGCCGCCACCAACAACGCCAGAATGCCGGCGCAGCTTTCAATGCGCTCCTTCGTCCACCATGATCCGGCGACGATGACTTCAATATCGTGCGGGTCGCGCATGAGAATCGTCAGACGTGGAGTTGCTGTCGGGCTGATGTTTCCGCTCGTTTCGATCGACGTAATGCCCGTGACGCGCAACACGCTTCCCGGCTCGACCGCGGGTAAGGCATCCTTCTTCATCAGCCGGACCGCAAACGGCCGGCGCGCCCCGCGCAGCATCAACATGTCGCCCGCGCCGTCGCGTACGCGCTCTGAGAGGTTCCCATCCACCGTGACCAGCCGCCCATCCAACTCATCCGCCAGGATCTCTTCTTCCGCGGTTTTGAGCGGCTCGGGCGCCGGCCCGCTGTGCAGGCGTACGACTTGCGCGTTCTCGAGTTCCGGCTCCATGGTGCCCATCTTGGGCCACCCCAGCACCTGCACCACATCGCCTGGCCGCAGCGCCGTCGCCGGATGATTCCGCACCAGCAGCGTGCCGGCGTGGTCCTGTATATAGGTCGGACCTTGCGGCTCGCTCGCCAGCACGTATCCGTAAACGCGCACCCGCCGCGCCAGTGCGCCGAGATCGGAGTATCGCAGCACCTGCCCGGTGCTGCGCTGCGGAACTTGTGCCGCGTCGCGCGCCGAATCGGTCACATGAATAAAGCTCAGGTCCGGCGGCATCACCGCTACACCCATGGCCTGGCCACGCGAGTTGAAGTCGCTGACGCACACGCCCTCCACGCGCACCACCGTGTCCGGCGCGATCGGCGCAAAGCCGGCCGGCGTCCGAAACAAGATGCCGATCGTGTGCGAGCCCCAGGTGACGTGCATGGTCGCCATCTCGCGCGCGATTTCCGTCCAACGCACCACTCCCGTCACGCTCACCCAATTGCTATCCTGCCGCCCGGAGAGGATCTCTTCCATATCCGCCGTGGAAGGCCGCGGCAGGCTTCCCTTCCCCTCCACTACGATCCGCTTCGCCACCAGGTCGGGCGCGAAGTCTGTCTGTGTGGTCACGCCTTCGATGTCCACGCGATCGCCTGGCTCGAATTTCCTCTTCACGGCCGGGTGCGGATCCACATACGTGCCGCCGGTCTCGTCTTGCACGAACATGGTCTCTTCGAGCGGATCGAACCGAGTCACCACGGCACGCACGTGCACCGCGTGCCCGCGCGCGGCCTCGCTGAACGGAAGCGCGTGCATTTCCCGGATCGTCCGTATGGGATGCTCGCCGGTCGCCAGCGGGCGTACGGGCACCGGCCGGCACTGCGCATCTCTCAGCAATGCCCGCCCCTGCTCCATCGCCGCGTATCCGTAAGCGTCGACATAGTCGCCTTCCCCGGCGCCTGCAAGCACCGGCGCAGGCATCGGGATGCTGCCGGTCGCATCCTTGAGCGCGAGCGTCCACGCGCCCGCGCGCAGTTCGATATGTCCTCGCAAGTGCACGCGATGCGTGTCGCTCGGCTTGCCGTTCATGGCCGCATTTACGGCCTCCCGCACGGGCGTCAGCGGCAGGTTCCCATCGGCGGTTCCGCAGCGCAGCACGTGCAAATGCTGCTCGTCCTGTACCCACAGCCGCACCGCCAACGCGCGCCCGCTCAAGTCGTATGCGGTGTCGAGAACCCCGTCCAGCCGTACCACGCAGCCGCGCAGTTTGCCGTACGCCAGGTCCCCAAAATTCATAAATGTCGCCCGCACCAGACGCGTCGGAGTTTGCAGCGCAATTCCGAGCGCGCGGTTGCTGCGCTCTACTGCCAAACGCACCTCGCCCGTCACCTGCACCCGCCGGTATTGAAAACGGCCCGACACCAGATCCTGGTCGCTGATGGGCGTTCCCGGCGCGGGCGGCGCTGGGGCTGTGTCCTCGACCTGCAGATGGTCCACTGCGATGGTCGGCGCATGCGCTCCCGGCTCCAGCACGCCCGACACGCGCACCCGTTGTGGATACTTCGCCTGCAGCCGCGACGCGAACGCATCCAGCCGCACCGCGCGCGTCCCGTCGTCCAGAAACATCAGTTCCGCGCCGCCGCTCGAAAACGTGATCTGCCCGCGCATACTGGCCCGCTGCGGCTCTCCCGCCCCCGGCGCGCCGGATTTCTCGCGCTCGCCCGCACCCCTCCCGCACGCTGCCTGCGACAGCAGCGCAAATGCGCACACAAATAGAGCAAAACCCGAGCGCATACCGCGCGGCATATGTACCTTATCGGCGAAAACGCGCCGCCTTGATTCCTTTCAATTGATCCGGCCATCGAGTTGGCCGCCTTATCCGCTACCGCCCTAAATCCGCAGCCGTGAACCGCACATCCCGGTCCAGAACCATTTCCAGCACAGATCCTTTGGCCAACGTGGCGTCCGCGCCCCGCGACGCCATTACGGCCGCCAGTCCTGCGGTCCCAGCCGCCGCCGCGCCGATGCCCGCGCCCATACCAAGATGTCCCGCGGCGCCGCCCGCCACGGCGCCTACTCCCGCGCCCGCTCCCGCCGCGCGAGCCACTTTCTGCGCGTCGCCACTCTTGTCGCCCGCTGCCCGCACCTTACCTTCCGACCGGTCGAACTCCGTCCCCGACTCCGCGTCCGTGCTGCCCATGCGCGACCGGAAACTGCGCATCACACCGTTCGGCAGCATCAGGTCGTCGAATCGCAGGAACAGCTCCGCCCGCCCACGAATCCGTCCGCCGCGCTTGCTCTCCGTGACCGTGCCGGTTACCGGGCTACCCGGCGGAATCACCACCCGCCCGTTCACAACAATCGGGTAGACCGTTTCGAGATATACGCGGTCACCCGCGACCGCCGTCCTCGTGCTTACCGTCGACACCAGCCGCAGCGGAATGCGCGTTCCTCGCGCCACGATAACATCCGGCGCCGCGGCCGTTTTCGCCCCGTCACTCGCCGCCCCCGCAGCCGTACGCACCGCGAGTTCCCGCCGCGCGCCCGCCCGCTCATAAACCAACTCCGACTCTGTCTGGCGGCCGTCGCGCCCGACGATCTGGCGACGAATCGTGAGCGTATTCAAATCGTGCGACAGCTTCCAGCGCTCCATCATGACGTAATTGTTATGCGGCTCATTTACGAGCGCATTCACCAGCATCGCCGAGCCTTCCCACTTCGTCCGAACATCGAACGTGGAATCGCCCGCTGTGCTCTTGGCCGGTTTCCCATCCGTCGTGTACACCAGCGCCGCATGTAGCAGCGGCGTGCAGCGGATCGTCGTGCCCTCTTGCTCCACTTTCATGCGCTCCGCCGGCGCGGGCTGCAGCGCATTGATGTCGCTCCGATCGCGGTTCAACTCCCAGTCGCCCGCGAAGTTGCGATCGTCGCCGGCGCACAGCGGCGCCAGCAGCGCGCACAGCGCTGCCACCCAAATTACCTTGCGCATACTTGCGTACCGCCATCATACCGCCTTGCCGCGCTGCTCCCGAACGTCTAAAATCAACCCATGAGGCGTGCACTCGCATGTCTGGTGCTGGCGCTCTTCAGCTTCCCGCTGATTTCGCCGGTGCTCTATGCGAGCGGCCGCCCGGAGTTACCCGCCTGCTGCCGGCGCACGGGAAAACATCACTGTGCCAGTATGCAGCCGTCCGCGGCCGTCGGTGGTGGCCTGGCGCTTCGCGCCACGCCCTCGCGCTGCCCGCTGTACCCTGGCGGCTTCACGTCCCAGGTTCTGCCTCAAGTGCTCGCGGCGCCGGCACCCGTACGGACCGCCGCACCTGATCTCTCCGCTGGCAGCGTCGTCCCGGAAGAATCAATTCGCGCTGGCGTCGCGACGTCCGCCGCAAACGCCAATCGCGGTCCTCCTCCCGTTTTCAGCTAAATCAAACTAACCCTTTCATTCAGCGTTACGGACCGGAGGAGGTCCAAGTTTGCGCGTTATTGCAGTCCTGCTGTCTTTCTGTATCGCGGCGGCGAACGCCCCGGCGCAGGAATCGATTCACTACGCGAGCATCGCCGGGCGTGTCACCGACGCGACCGGCGCTGCCGTGGAAGGCGCCAGTGTCTCCGCGCGCAACACTGCGACGAACCAACTCGCGACCTCCACAACCGACCGCGAAGGACGGTTTCGCTTCCCCTATCTCCGCCCGGGCGGCTACAAGCTAGTCGTTCGCCACACCGGATTCGCC
>JAICMB010000322.1 GCA_025929455.1 Bryobacteraceae bacterium
GGCCAGCAGCGCCAAAACAAAAACCATAGCCAGGGCCACGGCAACGCGCCGCCCGGAACCGCCTTCCCGCTCATTTCTGTGCCGCAGCGGCAGGCGGCTCATGTACTTCATAGACAGACCCTTATCAATTAATCATATCGGCTGGATGTTTGCAATTGCACCGTGGTGCACGGTACCGACGGGACGGCGCGGCAGATCGGGCTGCGACATACCTGTAGCAGAGCCGCGAGCGTGAGGGTCGCGGCTCAGAAACGACCTACACCTACGCTGAGGGCCGCACGCCGATATGTGGTAAGTAGAAAAATTGCGCAAACCTTCTTTATCGGCTCTACTTGCGGCCGCTTTTCTCGCTGTAGGAGCGTTCGCCGCCACCATACCCGAACGGTATATCGTCGAGTTGTCGTCGCCTCCAGCCGCGATATCGGTGCTCGGCGGCGCGCCCGCTCTGCGCATCGAGGGCGATCGTGTGCGCACCGGACAACGTGCCGTCGTCGCGGCCCTGCGCACGCGCGGAGCTCAGATTACAGGGTCGACGGCGGTGGTTTTGAATGCGGTATTTATCCGCATCCCGGACGGAGGCGCCTCGGATTTGCTGGCCATTCCGGGCGTCAAGCGCATCTATCCCGTGCGCGTATACAAAACGACACTCGATCACGCGCTGCCGCTGCATAAAGTGCCGGACGCATGGGTACTCGCGGGCGGCGCGGCGAACGCCGGCGCCGGGGTAAAAATCGCCATGCTCGATACGGGCATCGACGTGAATTACCCCGCGTTTAAGGACGCCACACTCCCGATGCCGCCGGGCTTTCCGAAGGTCAACCAAGATTCCGACCGCCCGTTCACCAGCAACAAGGTCATCGTCGCCCGTTCGTACGAGGATCGTCCCGGGCACGATCACACGGCAGCGGATACCAACGGGCACGGCACGTCGACGGCAATGTGCGCAGCGGGCGGAACCGTGGATGCGCCCACGGGTGTTCTGACCGGGGTGGCCCCGCGCGCGTGGCTCGGCAACTACAAGGTCTTCCCCGACGGCGAGGACGGCGCGTCCGACGATCTCATTATTCAGGCGATCGAGGATGCCGTCAACGACGGCATGGACATTTTGAACTTGAGCCTCGGCAGCGTTCCCGCGACGCGGCTGAGCGACGATCCGCTGGTGCAAGCCATCGAGAACGCGATCGCGGCCGGCAGGATCGTCACGGTTTCGGCGGCGAACAGCGGGCCCGATCCCGGCACGGTCGGCTCCCCCGGGACAGCCACGGACGCGATTGCCGTAGGGAGTATCCCGAACGATCGCATCTTTGCGGGATCGCTCGCAGCGGGGGGCCGAAGGTTCGCCGCCGTCCCGGGCAACGGCTCGGATAAAGCGAGTCCGGTATCCGCACTGCTGGTGGACACTACGAAGTTCGATCCCACGGGTCTAGCGTGCTCCAGTCTGCCGGCCGGCAGTCTGCAAGGCAGTATCGCGTTCATTGCGCGCGGAACGTGTTTATTCGAAGCCAAACTCAACAACGCGCAGGCGGCGGGCGCGGTCGCCGCTGTCCTTTACACCGATGCCGCGCACCCGGAAGCGTTCCCTATAGCCGTTGGGACCGCGACGCTTCCAGCCGCGCTGCTGGGATATGTGGATGGAACCGCGGTCAAACAGGCCATTGCGTCCGGCCCGCTGCGAGCCACGCTCACTTTCACACCCTCCGCACAGGCGTTTGCAACGGGGTTCGTCAGCACGTTTTCGAGCCGCGGCCCGAATGTGGACGGCGGCGTCAAACCGGACATCGTCGCGGTTGGCGATAGCCTGCTTGTGACAGTACAAGGGGGCTCCTATGGCGTGGCGAGCGGGACCAGTTTCTCGGCGCCGCTCGTCGCCGGAGCGGCGGCGGTTTTGAAAGCTGCGCGGCCGGGCCTCACCGCGGACCAGTACCGGTCACTGCTGATCAACACCGCCTCACCGCTGGCGCAACCAAACGGCCACATCATAGATGTGCAGCAGATGGGCGCGGGCGCGCTAAACCTGTGGCAGGCGGTGCAGGGTACGGCGACGCTGAATCCCGTTGCGCTGAGTTTCGGAGCGGGCGGCGGAACGGTCGATGAAAAGCAGACGCTGACGATCACGAATATCGGAAACCAGACAGATACGTTCGCTATTCTGGCGCTTCCGTTCACGCCCGGACCCGCGCCGCGGGTGTCGCAAAATACGGTACGGCTCACGCCGGGCGCGTCGCGCAAGATTACGGTCGAATTCTCCGGGACCGCGCTGATCCCGGGCGGCTATTACGGGTTCATCTCGATCACGGGTGTGCGTTCCGGCGGGGGCGCGAAGGCCCCTTACTGGTACGGCGTACGCTCAGCGACCGTGCAGCGCATCAGCATCCTGGACGCGCCCGATACCGCGGACCCCGGCGCCACGTGCGACATCCTCTTCCGTGTTGCCGACGGCGAGGGCTTGCCGGTAAGCGTCACGCCCGTTGTCACGGCGCCGGCCGGCGGCGGCAGCGTCATTGCGGTCGAGTCGGCGGATGCCGTTTACCCCGGCATCAGCCACGCGCAGGTGACGGTCGGTGCAGATCCGGGCGACTACACGTTCCATATCGCGGCGGGCAGCATCAGCCAGGACGTCACAATTGCGGTTAATTAACGCCCTTGGCGGTGCGCAGAGCGTCGGTGCACGCGTCCAGTATTTCCTGCGCGTACGCGGACATGTCGAGGCCGGGGTAGGCGCGGCGGAGCGCATTGCGCCAGCGGCGGTCGAAGTTGGCCAGCATGTTGCAGCGGTGGCTCGGCTTGGGGTCGGGTATTGCCATACCGATCAATTCATCGAGAAGGGAGCTCTCCGCAGCCAGAATGGAAACCACGGCGCGATGGGGCGCCTTACGGTCACGGACGGATTCGAACAGCTGGCGCGTACGCTCAGGCCGGAAGTACGAGGACATGGCAGCGAGATTCAGCGCCGCTACGCGCGGCTGCAGAGCTTCGATCTCCGCGGGGAATTTCTCCGCCGTGCTGCGGAAAAACCGCGCGATGGCGGCCGGGTTCATGGGGTCCCAGGCGATCTCGGTCTTCGATTTGGGCTGGAACATTTTGCCCGCGAGGTAAACGTGCGCGGGGAGGACGGCCTCGGGTGCAAGCTGCGGGTTGGTGTCGAGTGCGTGCCGCACGGCGCGGCGCATGGCAGCCTGCAGCGCAAGGGAAATCTGGCCGTAAACGGCAAGAAAGCGTGTACTGTGCTCCGGCGGCGCGGCAAACCAGTCCTCGGCGGGCTGGACGGGGACGACACCCGGTTCCGGGGTGCGGTGCTGACGAGAAACATTGGCGAGAAGGTGCATGGCGTCAAAAGGTCTTTGCGATCCGAGCTTATAACGGAGAGGATCGCGAAATGACCTTCGGCGCGCGGGGCGATGCTGCTAAGTTGTTGGAAAGATTGCGATTGAGGCAGGCAAAATATTCTTGAGAATCTTGTGACCGGCCGTGGAGGGGCAGCCGGCCGGACCGACCGCCCCACGAGAACTAGAGCGCGCGCTTGCGCAGGATGGCCATGGCAGCCAGGCCGGTGCCAATGAGGAACATGGTGGCGACTTCCGGGACCTCGGTCAACGGCGGCGGCGGGGCGGCGGGTTTCACGGTGCCGAAGCTGAAGTTATCCAGCAGCACGTAGGCACCGCTATTCGCTTGAGGGTTAACGATGCTGAAGTCGATCGTTCCAATTGCCGAATCGGACGTAACTCCGAAAAACGTGCGGGTGGGCTTTGCCGCGGTCGCGTCCGTTAGGTTGCCGGTGCCGTTCACCGCAACCTTTACGGACTGAGCGTTAGGATTCCCCGTCATCAGGTCCACGCCGAACGCCGTGATACTTGTCGGTAGTATTACGTGAATATAAGGAACGTTTGCTCCGCCGAAGTAAAAACCACTCTGCAGCGACGCTCCTGACCCCCAGTTATAGTACGAGGTATTCGGGCCTGGGTTGACAATGCTTAGGGCGAAGCCAAAACCGTTGATGCCTTCGAACTGCACACCTGACTGCTTGTATCCGTTCGAGTCGCTGTAAGCCTTGGCTGTATCGACGGGTGTCTGACCTTCAAAGTCGATGTTAGTGTCATTCGTCGTCGCCGTCTGCCACGCGGTGCGATCCGTGTAAGTAATGATCGTCGCGAACGCAGGAACGAAGCTCACGTAAAAAAAGGCGCACGTCAGCCATGTATTCAGTCTCATCATGTATTACCTTTCGTCTCTGGGGCTCTCACACGCGGGCGGGTGGGGGCGTATTCCCGGCTGACGTCGGGGAATACGCGTGAGCTTGCCTTATGGGTTACATCACTTAGTAGCTAACTCAAGAATTATTCTCGGAAAAGATCACTAATTAAGAATGTGTCCCGGATTGCTAATCTTCCCGAGCACCACCGGCCTGCGTGCACCCGTTGCGCGCGGCACATTCGAAGGACGTCCATGCCACGTCTCATAGGCCAGCACGGCAAATGCTATGGCTTCCTTCGCATCAGCATCGATGCCGAACTCACTTGAAACTCGCAGACGTGCGCACAGTAACGCGCGCAGGCGCTCCATGAGGTATCCATTATGAGTGCCGCCACCCGAAGCTATTACCTCCGAAATACTGGAGTAGCCATTCATTGCATCAGTAATAGTACGTGCGGTGAGTTCGGCAACAGTCGCGACCAGGTCAGCGCGTGCGATCTGTGGGAGAGACTGCAACAAACTCGCTCCGTACTGCTCCCGCCCCGCCGTCTTAGGCGGCCGCTTCGAGTAATATGGATCGGCGAGCAAGCGCGCGAGTAATGTCTCATCGACGCGGCCGCTGCGCGCGAGTTCGCC
>JAICMB010000816.1 GCA_025929455.1 Bryobacteraceae bacterium
GCGAGCAGTGTCACGCCGCCCGGAACCAGCACGCACGCCAGATCGTGCGTTCCCGCCAGCGCCATCATCATCGCAGGCAGGCCTTTGTCGCACGTCGCGACGCCCATGACACCGCGCCGCGTCGGCAGCGAGCGGATCAGCCGGCGGAACACTATGGCCGCGTCGTTGCGATACGGAAGGCTGTCGAACATGCCGGTGGTACCCTGCGTTCTGCCGTCGCACGGATCGGTGCAGTACCCCGCAAACGGAATCGCACCGTGACGTTTCAGTTCCTGCGCGGCTTCTTCCATCAGCAGTCCGACTTCCCAATGTCCGGTGTGATAGCCGAGCGCGATCGGTTCGCCGCCGGCCGCGCGTATGCCGCCGTGCGTGCTGAGAATCAGATATTCGTTGCCGCCGAGCGCGCGCGGATCCCAACCCATGCCCGCGTCCTGCGTCAGCCCGAACAGGTTTCCGGACGGGCTCTCGCGCAGCATTTCGGGCGTGACGGGCAGCAGTCCTTGCGGGCCCATTGCACGCGTGCGCACGTTGTATAAGGACGCGTCGCCACCGCCCGCGATCGAGTCGAAATCGAACATAAGCCCTTATGCTCCCACGCGGCGCACAGCACGTGCGAGTTGCACGCTGCCTCCGTTCGTGCGCATCTTAATAGGACATAGGGCCACATGACCAGACGATCGTTCCTCGCCGCTTCCGCCGCTGCCGCGACGGCATCCGCGCTTGCTAATCCGCCGCGCACCAAGCTCGGCATCGCGCGCGACTCGCTTCCGGTGCATCACTTCACCGACACGATAACCGCGCTCGATTACTGCGCGTCGCTGGGCGCCGCCGGCATACAGGCGCCGCTGTCCTCTCTCGATTCGGCCTACCTGAAGCGACTGCGCGCGCGGGCGGACGAGCTAGGCATGTATCTGGAGGTGCAGTCCGGGTTCGTACGGCAGGATCCGGAGAAGTTCGAGCGCACCGCGGCAGCGGCGAAAGACATCGGCGCAAGCTGCATCCGCGCGGCGTGCCTCAGCGGACGGCGCTACGAGACGTTTCATTCGCTGGCGGACTGGAAGACGTTTGTGGCCAACTCGCGCGCCGCGATTGAGCGCGCCGCGCCCGTTGTCGAGCGATACAAAATTCCACTCGCGATCGAGAACCATAAAGACTGGACCGTGGACGAAATGGTCCCGTTGATCAAGAGCTATTCGAGCGAATACGTCGGCGTGTGTCTCGACACCGGCAACAACATCTCGCTGCTCGACGACCCCATGCAAGTGGTCTACGAACTTGCGCCCTACGCAGCGGCGACGCACCTGAAGGACATGGGAGTGAACGAATATCCGGAGGGCTTTCTGCTGTCGGAAGTGCCGCTCGGCGAGGGATTTCTTGACATCAAGGTAATCACGCAAGTGATCTCGAAGGCGCGGCCCAAGACGCACTTCTCGCTCGAGATGATCACGCGCGATCCGTTGAAAGTTCCGTGCCTGACGCCCGGCTACTGGACAACTTTCCCCGACCGCAGCGGCCGCTACGTTGCGGACACGATGACGCTTGTACGCGAGCACCGGCGCGATTTGCCGGTGGTTTCAAAGATTCCGCACGCGCGGCAGGTGTTGATTGAAGACGAGAACATCAAGCAGTCGCTGCCCTGGTATCACGAGC
>JAICMB010000263.1 GCA_025929455.1 Bryobacteraceae bacterium
AGCACTAAGCGGAGCAGCTGCGGGCACGACAACGGCCGATTCTTCTGGTGTTTATTCGTTCGCGGGGCTGCTGAACGGAAACTACACGGTAACGCCAGCGAAGCCGGGCTGGACATTTACTCCCATTAGTCGAGCGGTAACCGTGAGCGGCGCGAATGTGGGTGGTGTCGATTTCACCGCACAACAGGCTGCGGCAATTTCCACGGATGTGAAGGTCTCGACCGATCGTCCCACAAAGAGCACAACTGTAGTCAGTCCGGTATTTCAAACGGCGTCGCCGAATGAACTGCTGCTCGCGTTTGTCGCAGGGGACAAACTGACGTCGTCGGCCACTACGGTCAAAAGCGTGGCCGGTGGAGGTCTGACATGGGCCTTAGTAAAAAGGACAAATACACAGAAAGGAACGGCTGAAATCTGGCGCGCATTCGCGCCGAGCATACTGACCAACATATCCGTGACGGCCACACTGTCGCAAAGCGTCGTTTCGTCGATCACAGTGGTCAGCTTTGCCGGCGTGAGCACGGTTGGGACAAACGGATCCGGAGCCATTGGCGCCGTGGCGAGCGGTAATGCGGCCAGCGGGGCGCCAAGCGCATCGCTTACGACTACCGTCAACAATTCTTGGGTGTTCGGCGTTGGCAACGATTATGATCAAGCGGTAGCGCGCACGCCGGCGGCGGGACAGACACTGGTCCACCAATACCTGACACCCGCGGGAGACACCTACTGGGTTCAGATGCAGGGCGCGCCGACACCGGTCGCGGGAACGGTTGTGAAAATTAACGATACTGCTCCAACCAACGACCGCTGGAACCTGAGCATTTGTGAGATTCTGCCGGCGCAGTAAGAGAACGCTGATCACATCGGCGGTTGAATGGCGCGGCGAGTTGCTCGGCGACCCGCTCGAGCCCTTGACCATGATCGGAGCACCGGGTCAGCCCGACGTGCAGTTTCCCGCGAACGGGGATCGGGATGAACTAGCTACGGCGATGGGTCAAGGGGAACTCCTTCGGTGCTTTAGAGATCGCAATGTCCGCAACCATGGATGGCCTGCCATGTTCGTCGCCCCCAGAATCAATGAGCGTTCGAGTTCTTGATCATCACCATTAGTTCGAATTGTGGTTCGCGCAGAGGCTTCCGCAGCTGTCTTCCAATCAGATACTTGAACGCCCACACCTGCCGCGATCTGGAGGATGCCCGGTATCGCAACACGCAACGCATCGTATTCCGCGCTTGGCTATCGCTCGCAGGGGGAGTTTGAGGCCAGTTTGCAGGTTGGGTCTGGTTTTGTAATTGCACGGGCCGCGGCACGGTTGAGTCGTTCAGGCGTGACGAAATCTACCGTTCCGTTACGTTTAACCGAAGCCAACAAAACCGTAGTCGACTCATTGTCTTGATCAGTTTCCGGCTTTACCAGCCGGGATCAAGTATGCAAGGCAGGACAGGCGGAACTCGAACTAAAATGATCACGTGGCGACTGCCGTTACTCCGTGTCTCAGGAGGTTCAACTCCCACTTCGAACGAGTTTCCCGAGCCCCATGCCCGGCTTTAATGCCATCGAGGCTATTTGGATTGGATTAGATATGATGCTGCCGGGCAAGGTAGAGGCAATTGTGGGTTCGTCTTTTTCAGCTTGTTTTCGGTCTAGCGCCGCCGGCGCACGTGTGTTGCGCGTACCGGCGAACTGCGCCAACATCGCGCCGGTCTACTGGGTCTGCGCGTTCCAGCCGCGAACGACCTTTTGATGCTGCTGCGTACTGATACCAAACCGGCGGAACCGGCCGACGGTGATGTGCATTTGTGGGCGGTGTCCGCCGGCGTTGACGGCCAAGCGTTGACCGCGCTTAAGAACGTGTTGTCTGCCACCGAAATCGCAGCTGCGTCCCGCTATCGCTTTGAAGAGCTGCAACGAGCCTACGTGCTCCGTCACGGCTGCTTGCGCTGGCTGATCGGCGCGTACTTGGATATTGCGGCGCGTGACGTCTTGATCGGCATTGGCGAGTTCGGGAAGCCGTTCCTGTCCGATCCCAAAACCGATCTGCGGTTCAACATGTCGCATTCCGGGCCGCTCAATCTGTTTGCGTTTGCAAACGCCTTGGAAGTCGGCGTCGATATAGAGCAGATCCGGGGGCTCAGCGACGCTCGAGCCATCGCCGAACGGTTCTTTTCGGCCGAAGAGCAGTCGGACTTCCGCAGCATCGATGATGCGTCGATCCTACCCGCTTTCTACGAGGTCTGGACGCGCAAGGAAGCCTACGTCAAAGCCGTCGGGAGTGGATTGTCAGTCGCGCCGGCTTCGTTTTGCGTCACCGTTCGGGCAAATCAACCGGCAGCACTCGTCCATATCTCGGGAGATCGCGAAGCCGCCGAAAAATGGCAGATCCACACTTTTGCGCCGACCGATGGCTTCGTTTGTTCGCTGGCCTATTCGTCGACACGACGGAACGTGAAATTTTTCGGGGTGATGAAGCCTGAGCAGTTGATTGCGGCCGCCGAAGCGCGCGACTTTCCACGCTTTTTAGACGCGGGATGAGGCGCCGGGCGCGCCGCGCGTGACCGGCTTTATCGCATTATTTTTCCTTGTAGGTCAACAGCTTGACCACGGTGCTGCACCGCGGCGGTGCAACCGCGATGAGACAACCTAGGCAGGAGTGTGTCTGTTGCGACCTATCGTTTACTTCTTTGCCGCGGTCATCTGGGTTCCCGCGATTGCGCAAACGCGGGTGCATTTGGCCACGCAGGCGCGCGGTGCCGACTTTTCGGGAATGGACGTGACCAAGCCCATGGCCATCGGTCCGACACTGCCGGCGATCTGCCAGCTTGGCCAGTTCTATTTCAAAACGTCGGCGCCGGCCGGCTCGAATGTATTCGGCTGCGTTCCTGCCAATACCTGGACCATGATCGGAGGGGTGCAACCTGCCAGCGCCAGCGTTCTGGGCGGCGTGCTCGTGCCCGCGAATTCGGGCCTGACTATCCGAACTGACGGTACCCTGGCGGTCACATTCGGAACCGCTGCGGGCACCGCCGCCGCCGGCAATGACTCGCGAATAGTAAACGCGCTGCAGCCGATGTCGCTGGTTCCTGCTGCGAACATTACGGGACTGGCGCGATCGGCCACCGTAGACACAACCAACGCGGCGAACATCACGTCCGGCATTCTCAACCCCGTACTCTTTCCGGCGAGCATATCGAGCAGCACTAGCGGTAACGCCGCTACCGCGACGGCGCTTGCCGCCACACCTGCGATGTGCTCAGGCGATCAATTCGCACTGGGCGTAACCGCATCCGGCAACGCGCGGTGCGCACAGGTATCGTACTCTCAGATCACCGGCGCCCCGTCGCTGTTCAACCAGCATGTCCTTGTAGCGGGCACCTCGCAGGTCCAGCGATTGAATCTGAACCTCGTCGCGGGGACAAACGCCGCCATTTCTGTCTCCGACGATGGATCAAGCACTACAACGCTGACCATTTCCGCGCCGTTGGCGCTCGCGAACCCGATGACCAGCGCCGGGGATTTCATTTATGGGACTGAGGGCGGCGGCTCGGCCCGTTTGCCGGGCAACACATCCACTACCACCACGGTCATGACCCAGACCGGAACGGGCTCTGTGAGCGGCGCCCCGCAGTGGCTCATAACAACGGGCACGGGCAACGCGGTTCTAGCGAACGCGCCGGCCTTGCGCAATCCATCCATTGGCGCCAGCGCGGTAACCGAAACCTTCAGTGCCGCTGCGGATGGCGCGACCGCGAAGACGCTCGTAAAAATGGACGCGTCCGGCAACGCCGCCGCGCTTTCTGTAGCCGATACCGACGCGTATGGCGTCGCGCTCGCGAACGCGTCGCCCGGCGCAGCCGTAGAGGTTGCACGCTATGGGCTGGCTCAAATTTTGGCGGACGGCCCGGCTACCGCCGGCGATATTGCCGTCATCAGCACATCAAATGCCGGATACTTTCACGACGCCGGCACAAGTTCCATCGCCGCGATCCCTAACAGCGCCCGCGTGCTCGGAATTATTCGCTCCGGAACCGCCGCCGCAGGTCAGACGGCAAGCCTCGAGCTTACTCCATCCCTGGTTGGCGCCGTGTCCAACGCGGTCAACGGCACCACTGTGCCGGTTAACGCGGCAGCGGACCAGACTCTTATCACGACAGCACCCGCTACCGGCGGGTGGTCGGCGCTGCCCGCGTGCTCCGATAGCGCCGGGAATCATCTGAACTACGATCAGTCGACTCACAGATTCCTGTGCGGGAACAGCGGACCGGCAGGCACATTGCCTGCGGGTTCGGGCTTGGTGAAGGTTGTGTCCGGTTCGAGCGCGGTTGCAACCGCCGACGTGGACTATCAATCCGTGATTACCGCAAACGTAAGGCTGTTCGGCGCGGATCCCACTGGTGTGTCCGACTCGCTCGCGGCCTTTCAAAACGCCGGCGCCAGCGCCTCCAACATCTTCGTCCCCTGCGGGACGTATGTGTTATCGGGCACATGGCACTGGAAAACGTCGGGAGGCGGCCTGCTGCAAGGCCAAGGCGGCTCGAATATCACAGGAACGCAACCGGGCGGGCCTTGCGTAACGCTGCGTCTGATGAGTTCGTTACCGTCGTTCACTATCGCGCCCACACCAAACGGGGCTGTAGAGAGCGGCAACACGGTTACGATCACAACCTCTGCTTCCGCAGCACTCCAAGGAGGCTTTCAGGTAGGTGCCGCGGTCGCCATCAGCGGGGTCTCAGTGCCTGGCTACAACGGACTCTTCACGATTGTGTCAGTGCCTTCGCCCGCTTCCTGTCCCGTCGCGGGACGGGCATGCGTTACGGTGTACAATCCGACTGCCGGGCTGCCCGCGAGCGGGGGAGGGTCGGCGGCGCTCTCGACGAATCTGCCGCAGCCGCAGGCGCCGTTCGCATCCTGCTCTTCCACTCCTTGCGCGGAAACCAGGGTTTACGCCGCGACCTCCGGAGGCGGGCTCGCCAACGGCACGCACACGATCACGTATACCTACTACGATCCGGATCAAATGCACGAGACCGCAAGCGCCAGCCCCGTCGCAATCACGCTGAACTCCGGCGGCTCCGCACAGCAGTTGCAAATTACGTCTCCGGACTGGAACGGCCGCGCGCGCATGTGGAAGGTTTACATTGACGGCAACTACCAGGGCAAAGGCGGCAACGGCAGCACCGGCCAGTACTGTACAAATGCGAACGGACTGTATACACCGCCGTGCTGGATCGGCGATGGACTGGTGGTCTCAACGATTGCGGGCGCAGGCTCAACCAGTGGGCCAATCACTGCGATATCGGAAAGCAACAATACCGTCACCGCCGTGGCCACTAACTCCTTCGCCGCCGGGCAGCAGATCGTTATCAGCGGAGTCGGCAATGCGTATTCCGACGAGATTCTGTTCCGGGCGCAGCTCTCGCCGGTGGCGACCACGCAAAGGCTTACTGATGCCGAATTCGCACGCCTCTACGACGCGA
>JAICMB010000635.1 GCA_025929455.1 Bryobacteraceae bacterium
CGGCGGTTTTACTGCTGCTCGCCGCCGGCGCGTGGGCGCAGGAGCCGATGACGTTGTCGGTCGGGCAACTCACCGGTCTCGTAAAGTCCTCGCTGCAACTGCACCATCCCGATAAGAAGATCGCCGAGTATCTGAAGCATGTGACGCTCAGCCAGAAGCTCGACGACCGAACGATCGAAGAGCTGCAGGGCATGGGCGCCGGGCCGAAGACGGTAGCCGCGCTGCGCGAATTGCGCGACAGTTCCGCCAAGCTTGCCGCCGCGCCGCCGCCTCCTCCGAAACCCGCGCCGCTGCCGCAACGGCCGCCGCCCGATTCCATAGATCAGAAGAAGATCCTCGACGAGGTCCGCGATTACGCGCTGCACTACAGCGAGCAGTTGCCGAACTTCATCTGCGTGGAAGTGACGCGCCGCTATTACGACAACTCCGGCATGGCGGGCGATTCCAATTCCGAATACTGGCGCCAGTACAGCCGCGTGGTCGCGCAGCTCAACTATTTTGAGCATCACGAAGACTACAAGCTGACCATGGTGAACGACCACGCCGTCACGAATGAATCGCTCGACCGTCTTGGCGGCGTAGTCTCGCGCGGTGAGTTCGGCACCATGATGTACGATATCTTCAAGCCGCAGTCGCAAGCGCGTTTCGAATGGGACCATTGGGGCACGCTGCGCGGCCGCCCCGTCTACGTGTTTGCGTACGACATCGACCAGGCGCACTCGGAATATCAGATCGTCGCCGACCGCACTGAGGAACTGGTGCCGGCTTATCGCGGCCTGGTTTACGCGGATCGCGATACCAAAATGATTCTGCGCGTCGTCCAGGCGCCGTACGACATCCCCACGACGTTCCCGATCCAGGCCGTCAAGACCATCCTCGACTACGACTTCCAAAAGATCGGCGATAACGAGTATTTGCTGCCGTTGAAGGCCGTGATTACGTCCCGCAGCGCGAAACTCCTTACCAAGAACGAGAAGGAGTTCCGGCTATATCGTAAGTTCGGCGCCGAGGCAGTTATCAAATCGGTCGACATCGATAACCTGCCCCCGATTCCGGAAGACAAGACCACCGAGCAGAAGCCCGCGCTTCCGCCGCCCGCGCACTGATCCTCGGCCCCGCGCTCAGGCGCTTTGCCTGTGGATAGCACGCGGCAGGTAAAACCCTGTTGCGATGAGCCAGAGGAAGCCAGGGAACCGCGTCAGCGGAATGAGCGGGAGCGCTTGCGGAAACAGAATGTCAAGCCAGCTCGCCTCGCCGATTACCGCGATCACAACGCCGAGCACCGCTAACCATTTCGGAAGCAGTTTCGCGAAACCGGCCGTCACCGAAACACCCGCCAGGAGCAGTCCCAGAGGTACGGAGAACCCGGGGCCGCCCAGCGCGAACTGAATCCGGTACAGGGCCTGCATGACGGGACCGTCTTGCGCAATTTCGGGATAGGTCATGGCCCACAAGACGTAAGAAGAAACCATCATTATGAACGCCGTCAGGAATCCGCCGAACAGCGCGATATCCACGCCGGCGGCGCGCACGCCCAAAAAACGCAGCCGGCTGACGATGGTGGCCGTGAAAATTCCCAGCGGAATCGCGGCGCCGAACTGAAGAGCGGCGCACAGCAGGACCGCCGACGGCCTGGCCGCGAAGTAAGCCATGATGACGTGAAGGGGCTCCCAAGGACCCGGAAATACCGGAGTGCCGTTGAAGGCAGTCACCGGATATAGAGCGCCTAGAAAAACTAGAACGAAGATCGTAGCGACGATTCCGAGCGGCGGGCCTTTATGTTGCAGCCGTCGCGGTCCCTGGCTTTGTGTAGCGGTCATGTTAACCTCCCTGGCTGCGATTATGTTCAGCAGCAGAATGATTCTAGCACGTAATGATTATTTTGTGAAACAATAGAGAACGATGAAGCGCGAACGCACTGAAGAGGAGTGTTCAAGAGCCAGAGAACGCCCTGGCGCGGCTTTTCTATTGGCGCAAGTCGGCGCACACGCGGCGGCACAGTTCGCCGCACGATTGGCCGAACTGAATCTGCTGCCCGCCCACGCCGGTATTTTCAGAATCTTATCGGCGACACCCGCCATCAGCCAACAGGCGTTGGCCACTGCTCTTGGAACGGTCCCCAGCAGGCTCGTCGCGTTGATAGATGACCTGGAATCCCGAGGCTTGGTCGAACGCCGGCCGCACGAAAGCGACCGCCGCAGTCACGCATTGCATCTGACGGAGAAAGGTACATCGACATTGGGGGCCATCGGCCGGATCGCACGCGAGCACCGGCAGAATTTGCTCGCCGCGCTCTCGGACGAGGAACAAAGACAGTTGGCCGTGCTTTTGCAGCGCGTGGCGGAACAGCAGGGCTTATTGAAAGGCGTACATCCCGGATATGCAAAGGCCGGCGGCACGGGCTCGAAAACCGCGGCGCGGCACTGATGGCCCGAATTTAGTACAGAGAAGCGCGCCGATGAGCATCGCGCTTGTACCATAAAAGTATACGGATGCAAGCCGAAACCCTGGATCTGAAGAAGACCGTTAATCTGCCCAAAACGGACTTCCCCATGAAGGCCAACCTGACGCAGCTCGAGCCCAAGCTGCTGGCGCGTTGGCACAAGGAAGACCTATATGGACAGATTCGTGGCATGCGTGCGGGGCGGCCCACGTGGGTCCTGCACGACGGACCGCC
>JAICMB010000114.1 GCA_025929455.1 Bryobacteraceae bacterium
CCCGAGACGCTGGTGAAGGCCTTTCGCGCCACGCTCGAAGAGGTGGTGGAAGCGTCGCTCCTGCTGCACGTCGTGGACGCGTCGTCTCCCCATGCCGCCCAGCAAACCAGGCACGTGTTGAAGGTGCTGCACGACATCGGCGCATCGGCGGCCGAAATTCTGGTGCTGAACAAGATGGACCTGGTTCCGGATGCGGACCCCGATAACGCGCAACGCATGGCTCAGCGTATTCTGGGCGAGGTGCATTCGTCTGACATGGCGCATGCCGCCGCAGTGTCCGCGGCTACGGGAAAGGGTACGGCGGCGCTGCTGGACACCGTAGACCGCCTGCTGCCCATCGATCCGGTGTCGCGCGCGCGGTTCCGCATCCCGGCATCGAACGGCGCGGCTCTGCACACGCTACACGAGCGCGCGCGGGTGGTTTCGAAGCGCTATGACGGCGATATCTGCGTGGTCGACGCCGACGCGCCGTACTCGGTTCAGAACGAACTCGCTGCGTTTATAAGCGGGTGATATGCTGGCGGTAGCGGATGAACGTCCCTACCGCACTCACGCTGTTACGCATCTTCTTCGTCCCCCTTCTGGTCGCGGCACTAGTACAGCAGAACCTGCACATTTCCTGGAACGGCGAGGTGGTGCTGACCAACGATTTGCTCGCGCTGCTCATATTCTTAGCGGCGGCCGCGACGGATCTTTTGGACGGCTATTTAGCGCGGAAATGGGGACAGGTGACTACCGTGGGCACGCTACTCGACCCTATCGCGGACAAGCTGCTGATCAGCGCGGCGCTGATTGCGCTGGTGCAGGTGAACCGCGTGCCGGCATGGATCGTGATTCTGATCGTCGGGCGCGAGTTCGCGGTATCCGGCCTGCGCAGCATCGCGGCGGCAGAAGGCTACACGATACAGGCGAGTGAGCTGGGCAAAACCAAGACCGCGATGCAGGTCCTGGCAATCGGTCTCATTATGGTGAGCCCACGCTGGCCGGCGCTGACCATGGTGGGCCAATACGCGTTGTGGGCCGTGGTGGTCTTTGCGCTGGCCTCGGCAGTGGATTACTTCCGCAAGTTCTGGCACAAGGTAGACGACCGCATCAAGAACCGGCGGCGGCGCGAGTTGCTGATCCTGGAGCGGCGGCGCAAGCGCGCGGAAGCTGCGCAACGGCAACACCAACCGGTACGCTCGTAGCGCTGGCAGTTCTCGACGAGTGGACTGTCGCACTGAGTTCTTTAGCATCAGCGTGGGGCAGGCTTTCAGCCTGCGGCGGGTTTCCAAACCCGCCTCGTCCGCCGCCGCACGATGCCCCGGGCGGTACGACTCTGCAGCAGGCGGCGGCGAGACCCGGTTCCTTGTAGCCCATGCCCGGCTTTGCCGGTTGGCCACTCCAGACCTGCGCCGGCAGTCTACGCCCGGCAAAGCGGAGCCTGGAGGCTCCGCGCAGACGTGGACGTCTGCCCCGCAGAGCAGCGGAGCCGCAACCAAACCGAACACGACGGCTTATAGGCCGAGCGTTTTCTGCAGCGGGCGAAGCGGGTCTGGAGACCCGCTGCAGGCCTGGAGGGCCTGCCCCACGTCGGAATCTGCGCATGCTGCGAAGAAATTGAGGTGTAGTAGTACACGGCAGCGGGGCCGCAAACCTACACCTGCAGATTGCCGCAGAGCGGACGAAGCGCATCCAGCAGAAGACTGGCCGGGCCACTGGAATCTGTGCGCGCTGCGGAGAATCGAACAGAGTGTAATACTCCGGAGACAAGCTAAAGCTTGAAGTGCGACAGGCCCCTAGCCTCGACTGCCAAACTGAGACACTTCCGCCTGTTTCTCAACGTTTCCCTCGCCTTCGCAGTTATACATAACGGATGTGAGCACGCCGGAGTTCATGCTGCGAATGACGGAGCGGCTCGAGGCCGGCGGTAATGCCGACGCGTTTGAGCAACTTATGCACGCGCACGAGCGGCAGGTGCTGGGCACCGCGCTGCACATGCTCGGGCGCCTGGAGGACGCGCAGGACGCCGCACAGGAGGTGTTCGTGCGGCTGCACCGCAACATGCGCAAGCTCGATTCGGCGGACGCGGTACGGCGTTGGCTGTATCGCGTGACGGTGAATGTGTGCCGCGACATGCTGCGCAAGCGGCATGACACCAGCGCGTTGGTGGAAATGGCGGCGCCCGAGGCCGGCCCGGAAAGGCTGGCCGAAGAGGCGCAGCGTAGCCGGGCCGTCGCGCAGGCGCTGCGGCAGCTGCCCGAGAAGGAGCGCGCGGCGCTGGTGTTGCGTGAGATCGAAGGACTATCGACGCGCGAGGTGGCGGAAATACTGGGATCGAGCGAGGTGACCGTGCGATCGCAGATCTGTTCGGCGCGGATGAAGTTGCGGCGGCTTACGCAAGAGTTTTTGGGGAAGAAAGTATGACGTGCGCGGAATGGCAGGAAAGGATCGCGGCGGAAGAGATTGATGCGGGCGTGCGCGCACACCTGGCGTCGTGTGGTGACTGCGCCGAGTTTGTTCGCGAGCTGGAAGCGAATGCGGCGGCGCTGCGCGAGGTTACGGTTCCGGCGGCGGCGTATGCGGCGGTGCGCGCGCGGGTGCGGGCGGAAGTGCGGCGTCCGCGGCGACGGTGGATTTGGGCGTGGGTGTGCGCGGGCGCGGCGGCAGTAATCGCAGCGCTTGTGCTGCTTGCGACACCGCGGCGCGCGCAACTGCCGCTGCCGGACGTTGCGTACGCCGCCACGCCTCCGCACGTGATCGTGCCGCAGACGCCGGTGCGCGTTGTGAGACACCGCCACACAAAGCGTCTTGCGCCCCGGCGCGAGCTGGCGCGCGCCGAGCAGCCGATGACGATCAAGTTGCAAACGGACGACCCGGACGTAGTCATTTACTGGATTGTCGATGGAAAAGGAGAGGCGTTATGAGATGGTTTTTAGCACTTACACTCGCCGCAGGCGCACTGCTGTGCGCGCAGGAGAAGCCGCCGGCGCAAACCGGACCCGCCGTGGTCCACGTGGTGCCGGTAAATAACGCGAATGTTCACGATATAGCTCAGGCCATTGGCAAGCTCGGCGCGCCGGGCGTGACCATGACGACTTTCCGAAACAACATCGTTGTGAGTGGATCGCCCGTGTTCGTGCAGGCGGTCGAGGATGCGATTCACAAGCTCGACGTTCCCGCTCCCGCCAAAAAGGACATCGAACTGATCGGGTACATGCTGCTCGCCTCGCGCGCTCCCGCGGAAGCCGCCGCGGCATTTCCAGCGGACCTCGAACGCGCTGTAAGTCAGTTCAAAACCTTGCTCGCGTACAAATCGTTCAGGCTGCTCGATAGCATCCAGGTGAGAGCGCGGGAAGGCTCCGGCATCAACACCGGCGGCATCCTTTCGCTTTCGCCGGCACGCAATCCGATGAACTACGAGTTTCACGTGGGCCGGGCGGAACTTGCAGGTGGGACCATCCACCTCAACAGCATGTTCCTCCGCCTTGCCGGCGCGAGCATCGGCACCGACGTCGATATCCAGCCCAACCAGAAAGTCGCCGTCGGCAAAGCCAGCGTCGATCCCAACGGCGACGCGCTCATTCTCGTGATTTCGGCTAAAGTGGTCGATTGACCAGACGCTTTCTCGCCTTCGATCTCGGCGCCGAGAGCGGGCGCGCGATGCTCGGCACCCTCGCGGATGGCCGGCTCGCGCTCGAAGAGCTTCATCGTTATCCGAATCAGCCGGTCCGGCTGCCTACCGGCCTGTACTGGGACACGCTGCGGCTGTTTTACGAAATCTGCCAGGGCCTGCGCGCTTGCGGACGCGAGCGCAAACTCGCTCTCGACGGAATCGGCATCGACACCTGGGGCGTGGACTTCGCGCTGCTCGGCGCGGACGGCGCTCTAGTCGATAACCCCCGCCACTACCGCGACGAGCGCAATGCCCGCGCCATCGAGCGCGCGTTCGCCGCCGTGCCGCGCGAAGAAATTTTTCGACGCACCGGCATTCAGTTCATGCAGTTCAACTCGCTGTACCAGCTCTACGCGATGAAGCTGGCGGGCGCGCCGCCGCTGGAGACCGCGGCGAAGCTCCTGTTCATGCCGGACCTGTTCAACTATTTTCTAACCGGCGCAGCGAAATGCGAGTTGACGGACGCCAGCACTTCGCAGTTCTACGATCCGGTCGAACATCGCTGGGCCATCGAGTTGTTCGAAACGCTGGGACTGCCCGCGCGCATACTCGGCGATGTCGTCCCGCCCGGGACGCGCGTCGGACCCTTGCTGCCGCATGTCGCCGAGGAATCCGGTCTCGCCGGGGACACGCCCGTGTTCGCCACCGCCGGACACGACACGGCCTCCGCCGTCGCCGCCGTTCCCGCCGCTGGCCATGATTGGTGCTATATCAGCTCCGGCACCTGGTCCCTGCTCGGCGCCGAAGTGGACGCGCCCATCATCAACGATCGCGCCCTCGAATATAACTTCACCAACGAACTGGGCGCCGCCGGCAGGGTTCGCCTGCTGAAAAACATCGCCGGATTGTGGCTGCTGCAGGAGTGCCGCCGCGCCTGGGCGCTGGCGGGGCACGATTACAGCTACGCGGAGCTGACCGCCATGGCCGCCGCCGCCCCGTCGCCCGGCGTTCTCATCGACGTCAACGCCTTCCTGTCCCCCGGCCGCATGCCGGAGCAAATCGCCGCGCACTGCCGCGCTACGGGACAGCGCCCGCTCAGCACGCCCGCAGATTTCACCCGCGCCATTCTTGAAAGCCTTGCCGCCTGCTATGCGCGCACGCTCGCCCAACTCGAAGCGCTGCTCGGCCGCCGCATCGAAACCATTCATATCGTGGGCGGCGGATCGCGCAACGCGCTGCTGAACCAGCTCACTGCCGATGCGACCGGCCGCCGCGTCGTAGCCGGACCGGTGGAAGCAACGGCGGCCGGCAACGTACTCGTGCAGGCGATGGGAGCAGGCCATGTGCACGACCTCGCTGACGCGCGCGAAATCGTGCGGCGCTCCTTCGACCTCGCCGTTTACCAGCCGCGCGGCGCGGCGAAACACGCTCCCTCGCTACAATAAAAAATCTTCTTTCATATGGGCAAACGCATCGGCATACTTACCGGGGGCGGGGATGTCCCCGGTCTAAATTCCGTTATCAAATCAGTCACGTACCGCAGCAGTGAGAACAACTGCGAGGTCGTCGGGCTGCGCCGGGGCTGGGAGGCGCTGACGCACGTCAACTTCGACGACCCGGCTAGCGTGAAGCGCTACGTCCTGCCGCTCGACCGCGAAAACACGCGCAGCATCGAGCGCTTCGGCGGCACGTTTCTCCACAGCAGCCGCACCAATCCGCGCAAAATGAAGGAAATTCCGGAGTTTCTCGCCGGTAAAACATTCGACAAATCCGAAGTCACCAAAGAGAATAAAACCACCGTCACCTACGACATGACGCCGCAGGTGATGAGCAATCTGGAGAAGCTGAACCTCGATTGCCTGATCGCGATCGGCGGCGACGATACGCTGAGCTACGCCGCGCACCTCGACCAAAAGGGCTTTGAGGTGGTTGCGGTGCCGAAGACGATGGACAACGATGTGCGTAACACGGAGTACTGCATCGGTTTCTCGACGGCGATTACACGCGCGACGGCCGCCATCAATCGCCAGCGCACTACAGTCGGTTCGCACGAGCGCATCGGCTTGTTTCGCGTATTCGGGCGCGATGCCGGCTACACGGCGCTCTACACCGCCTATGTAAGCTCGATCCGGTGCGCCATTCCGGAATACCGCTTCGATGTGGATAAGCTGATCGAGTTCCTGATGCAGGACAAGCGCAACAACCCCAGCAATTACGCGCTGTTTGTCATGTCCGAAGGCGCGGAGTGGGTGGGCTACAAAGTTCAGGAATACGGCGACCCGGACCCGTACGGCCACCGCAAGAAGATGAACGTTGCGGAAGTGCTCAGCGATCTCATCCGCAAAGAAACCAAGCAAGAAACGATCGTGAGCGACCTTACCTACGATCTGCGCAGCGGCGAGCCCGATTTCGTCGATAAGATGATCGCGCTCACGTTCGGGACCATGGCGCTGGATGCCATTTTGCAGAACCAGAGCGGCTGCATGGCCGCCGTGGTGAATGGGTGTTACGCCATGGTGCCCATTCCTGACCCGAAGGTCGGGCCCCGCAAGGTGGACGTCGCGAACATGTACAATACCGAACGCTACCGGCCCAGCTACGGCAACAAGGTAGGCTGGCCCATATTCCTTACGCGCGCCTAACGCGAGAACCAATTTTCCGCGCTCCCAACCGCTTTCACGGTTTGGCGCGTCTAACAAATGGGAGTGCGGTTAGATGGCTAAAGACAGCTCGGAACCGCTTATCGTCGCCAGCATCGCCGATGGGTGGTGGGTCACGCTCGCGCAGGACAAGCCCCGTCGATGGACGGCGCAAGTCTGGGGAGAGGAGCTCGCCGATTCCGAGCTCGTCTGCCGCAATCTCGAAGAAGCACAAGCGGCCGCGCTGAAATTCGCGCGGGACCACTTGCGCTCGGCCGGTGTCGCGACGCGCCGGCATGTGCGGTGGATCGTCCCCTGGACGGTCGAATACATCGTCAAGTTAAGCTGACAAGGTAGGAAGGCAGTCTTGCTGCCTGCCTTCTTCCTAGCAAACCGATCCTGCTCCCTTGAGCAAACCCCGTGGCGCAACCGGTCGCCTTTTGCCGGTTGCGGGCGCCGCCTTTTACGAGTGGCTGTCCTTGTACTCCTCCAGCCAGGCCATCTGAATCGCCTCCAACTTCCCTTCCGTGCTTTTGCCCGGATCGTCGCCAAAATCCGGCAGTCCTGTCACCCACTTGTGCAGATCGGTGTACCGGACGTTCGCGGGATCGAGGTCCGGGTATTCTTCGCCAAGCGCGATCGCGATGCTTTCCGCGTCATCCCAGGTCAGTTTAGGCATGGTCCTCTCCGCGTCAGATTTTCGTGCCCTTCAGCGCACCGCGCACGGCCGTGTTCATCATATTCTCGGCGAGATTCATGGTAGCCCGGTTAAGTTGCTCGATCTTTTCCAGGATTAAGTGGTGATCGTCGGAATGGTAGACCAGCAGCAGTTCGTTGACGGCGCGATCGATTGCCGCGCGCTCGTCGTCGGTTAGCTCGTAGTACGCGTCGTTGGCGCGGGCTTTCTCGAGCGCCGCCAGAATGTTGTCCGCCTCCACGCGCGCCTCGCGCACCTGCCGCTCGCGAAAGTCCTCTTCGGCTTTCTCGAACGACTCGCGGATCATCGCCTCCACCTGGCTGTCGGTGAGGCCGTATGACGGCTTCACTTCCACCGTCTGCTCTTTGCCGGTACGCTGGTCGCGCGCCGTTACGCTGAGAATGCCGTTCGCGTCGATAAGGAATCGCACCTCGATGCGGGCCAGGCCTGCAGGCAGCGGATCGATATCTTTCAGGTCGAAGCGAGCCAGGCTGCGGCAGTCCTTTACGAGTTCGCGCTCGCCCTGCACGACGTGAATCAGCACGTTGCGCTGTCCGTCCACCGCGGTCGTAAAAGATTCCGTGGCGCTCGCCGGAATAGTCGAATTGCGGTGAATCAGTTTCGAAACCACGCCGCCCATCGTCTCGATGCCGAGCGATAGCGGCGTCACGTCGAGCAAGAGCTTGTCTTCGACATGGCCCGCCAGAATGCCGGCCTGCACCGCGGCGCCGAGCGCGACCACCTCGTCCGGATTCAGCTCCGTATGCGGCCGCGCGCGGAATAATTTCTCGACCGCCCCCCGCACCAGCGGAATTCGCGTGGAACCGCCCACCAGCACGACTTCATCGATTTGTTCCACCGTAACGCCCGCGTCCTTAATGCAATCACGGCACGGCCCCAGCGTACGGTCCACAATCGGCGTGATCAGCTTGTCGAACAACTCGCGGTCGATGCGGCGCTGGTAGCTCTTGCCGCGATACTCGAGTTCGATATTCGTGAACGGCACGAACGAAAGGCGCTCTTTCGCGTCGATCACCGCGCGCCGCAGCCGCTGCGCGCCTTCGCTATCGCGCGCCAGATCCTCGCCCCATTCGCTGCCGATGTCCTCGAGGGCAATTCTCAGGAGCAGGTTGTCGATATCGTCGCCGCCCAGATGCGTGTCGCCGTTCGTGGCGAGCACTTCGAAGATGCCGTCGTGCAAACGCAGAATCGAAATATCGAACGTGCCGCCGCCCAGATCGTAAACCGCAACGATGCCGTTCTGCCGCTTGTCGAGCCCGTACGCCAGCGCCGCTGCGGTCGGCTCGTTCACCAGTCGCAGCACCTCCAGCCCGGCGATGCGTCCGGCGTCCTTTGTGGCCTGCCGCTGCGCGTCGTTGAAGTACGCTGGCACGGTGATAACGGCCTGCGTTACCGGCTCGCCGAAAAACGCTTCGGCGTGATCTTTCAATTCCCGCAGGATCGCCGCCGAAACTTCCGGTGGCGTCATGATCTTGCCGCCCAGCTGCAGCCGGATCACCTCGCCGCTATCGGAGGCGATATGGAACGGGAACAGCGCCAGTTCTTCCTGTACATCCTCCAGCCCCCGCCCCATCAGCCGCTTGACGGAATACACGGTGCGCTCGGGGTGCGTCAGCAGCATGTCGCGCGCCACGCTACCCGCGACTATGGAGCCGTCCGGCGTTACGGATA